>JBLMVT010000185.1:0-9949 GCA_050256835.1 Betaproteobacteria bacterium
AAGCTGATCGCGCGTGCTTTCGACCTGAGCCCGCACACCGTCAAGCGCCACGTCGCCAACATCCTCGACAAGCTCGCGCTGGCCTCGCGCGGGCAGGCCGCCGCCTGGTACCAATCGCAACGGCGCTGAAGCGCGGCTGAAACGGCCGCTCCCGACACTTTCCGCATGGCTCCTCGCCGCGCGGGCCATGGCCCGTTCGGGCGATGTGCACGCGCGACGCGACGACGAGACTGACCGTCATCGTTCGAGCCACCACACGCCATGCACGTCATCGACCACACCTGCCTGCCGCGCGACGCCGCGGACGGCCGCGAATGCCAGACCGTTGCCTCGCAGGCACTGTGCGGCGTGCCGTTCGAGGTGCGCGTGCTGCGCCTGGCCCCCGGCGCGGCGACGCCGCCCGGCCGCTGCGGTACCGCGCAGGTCGTGCTCGTGCTGGCCGGCAGCGGCAAGCAGCGCGTCGACGGCGGCCCGCAGGGCTTCCACGCGCCGTGCACGGTCCACGTGCCCGCCGGCGCCGAACACCAGATCGTCAACAACGGCATGACGACGCTGCAGCTGGTCGTCATCGCCGCGCCCCCGAACCCGGCTGCACCTGCGAGTTCGCCATGAAGACCCGACCCTGCACGCTGTCCCACGTCGCCGTGGGCGTGCTGCTGGCGCTCGTCGGCTACGCCGCGCTCGTCATCGAGACGCCGCCCGACGCGCTGCTGGCGCACGTCCATGCCGCCAACCCCGCCTGACCGAAGAGGAGATGCCATGAACGACACCGTCGTCGACCGACCCGCCTGCGCCGAAGCCGCCAGCGCCGCACCGCGCGCGGACCTGTACGCGCCGATCCACAAGGCGCTGCGCCACTTCATGACCGACACGCTGCACAAGGTCGGCACGCTCGACGTCGCCGATGCGGCCGAGTCGCAGGCCACGCTCGGCCAGCTCGACGGGCTGCTGGCGATGCTGCGCGGCCACCTCGGGCACGAGAACCACTTCGTGCATCCGGCGATCGAGGCGCGCCAGCCGCGCGGCAGCGAGCGCACGGCACAGGACCACGTCGAGCACGCGCAAGCGATCGACGCGCTGGCCGCGGAGTCGGTCGCGCTGCGTGCGGCGCCGCCGGCGCGCCGCGACGTGCTGGCGCTGCGCCTGTACCGCCACCTCGCGCTGTTCGTCGCCGAGAACTTCCAGCACATGCACGTCGAGGAGACGGCCAACAACGCCGCGCTCTGGACGCACTACAGCGACACCGAGCTGCACGCGCTGCACGGCCGGCTGCTCGCCAGCCTGTCGCAGGCCGAGGCGGCGGAGGCGATGCGCTGGATGCTCCCTGCGCTCAACCCGGCCGAGCGCGCCGGGCTGCTGCAGGGCATGCGGGCCACGATGCCGACGGCGGCCTTCGGCGCCGTGCTCGACGCGCTGCGCCCGCGCCTGCCCGACACCGCCTGGCGCAAGCTGGCGCGCGCGCTCGACCTCGACGGGAGCCCGGCATGAACAAGTGGCTCAGGCGCGGCGCGCTCGCCGCGGCGACGCTGGCCGCGCTCGGCGTGGCGACCCTGGCGCTCGGCACCCAGCTCGGCGAGCGTCGCATGAACCGGCACATCGAGCTGGCGGTGCATCCCGTCGCCTGGCGCAGCGACGCGGCGAGCATCGAGCGCGGCCGCTACCTCTACGCCTCGCGCGGCTGCGCCGACTGCCACGGCGCGAACGGCGCCGGCCGGGTCTTCATCGACGACGGTCACGGCATGAAGGTCAAAGGCGCGAACATCAGCCCCGGCCCGGGCAGCGTGGTCGCGAACTACCGGCCCGAGGACTGGGAGCGCGCGATCCGCCATGGCGTGAAGCCCGACGGCCGGCCGCTGCTCGTCATGCCGAGCGAGGAATACAACCGCCTGACCGACGACGACCTCGCCGCGCTCGTCGCCTACGTGCGCGCCCTGCCCCCGGCCGAGGGCACGGCGGCGGTGGTGCAGTTCCCGGCGCTGGTGAAGACGCTGTATGGCTTCGGCGCCATTCCCGACGCGGCGCAGAAGATCGACCACAGCCTGCCGCCGTCGACGCCGGTTCCCGAAGGCGTGACCGTCGAGCACGGCCGCTATGTCGCCCAGGCGTGCACCGGCTGCCACGGCGCCGGTCTGTCCGGAGGCAAGATCGCGGGCGCACCGCCCGACTGGCCCGCCGCCGCCAACCTCACGCCGGGCGAAGGCAGCGCGATGGCGCGCTACGCGACGAAGGAGCAGTTCGTGGCCATGCTGCGCAGCGGCCGCCGGCCCGACGGCAGCACCGTCAGCAGCGTCATGCCGTTCTCGGCGCTCAGGGAGCTGAACGACACGGACGCGTCGGCCTTGCACCTGTATCTGAAGTCGCTGCCGGCGCGGGCGGCGGGGGAGCGCTGACGCGCCTCGCTGCAGCGCCGCCTTCGCTGGCCGCCGCCCACGAGACGCCGTTCTGGACTCACTCGAACTTGGCGAGCGGCCCGTCCGCGGCCTCGGCGCCGAAGTTGCCGGTGTTCAACACCTGAATGCCAGCCCGATGATTGCCCTCGAACGGCGTCGGGTTGCCCGGGCAATTCGCGTTCGCGGCATCGGCCGGGTCGCTGAACCACAGGCCGAGATGGTAGGTGTGCACCGGCGCCGTCACGGGATTCAGCGCGGCGTCGATCCCCGGATCGGTCTGGGGCGCAGCCCGAGTCGCAGGCGCGAAGACGAAGAGCTCGCGGCTGAAGATCCCGAAGAACTGCTGGCTGCCACTGCCGTTCTCGTCGGTCACGATATCGCCCTGATACCACGACATCCCGAAAGGTGCGGTCGGAGTCTGCAGGACGAACAAGGCGAACTCCGTGTGTGGCGGCAGCCCATTCACCCTGACCTGCATGCGCTGGTTGGCCCCGGCGTCCTCGATCGTGACATGCCCTTGCGCCTTCGGCACGCAGCCTGCCGCCGCGGCCGCGACGGCCATGTCGAAGGCAAACGGGGCGGCCGAGGCGTTCAACGACCCTGCCATGAGCAGTGTCCCGACTGCCAGCGATATCGCCGAGAGGCGGGCTTTGCGCGCCGCTGTCATCGTGCGGTGAGTGAACTTCATTGCTGCTTCCTTTGCGGTGGTGGGGTGCATCCGGATCTGCGCGTGCCACACCTGAACGTCGGTGAGGCCAGTTCACTCTAGGAGCCGGGTACGTCAGACGGACTTCCCCGACGGGCCATTCTTGTTTCGTGTATGTCGCCGCTCCCGAGGGAAGGCTGCTCCGCCCGGAGGACTTCGGTCGCCCGCACCAGCCGCCTTTTTGTTTCGTCTGTATCGCTGCGCGGCGGCGTGCTTTCAATCGCCTGTGGCGCGGCTTATTCTTCGGCGAGCGATTGGGAATGCCTCCCGTGCCGCCGAAAGCCACCCTCCTTGTCGTCGACGACGAACCCGATGTGCGCGAAGTGCTCGAGGAGTACTTCGTGGCTCATGGCTATGAGGTGCTGGCCGCCGACGGCGCCGACAGTGCGCGTGTGCTCGCTGCCGGGCACGCCGTCGATCTCGCGCTGGTCGATATCCACATGCCGGGCGAGGACGGCCTGAGTCTCGCGCGCCACCTGCGCGAGCGCCATGCGCAACTGGCGATCATCATGCTGACATCGGCGGGCACCATCGTGGACCGCATCGTCGGACTGGAGATGGGCGCCGACGATTACGTGCCCAAGCCGTTCGATCCGCGCGAGTTGATGGCCCGCGTGAGGAGCGTGTTGCGCCGTACCTCCGCGGCGGGCCGTGCCGAGATCGGCGCCCAGCGCGTGCGCATCGGGCGCTGCGTGCTCGACATCGGCGCTCACCGCCTGACCGACGAAACCGGCGGCGAAGTGCCGATGTCGCCGCTGGAGTTCGACCTGCTGAAGGCGCTGGCCCAGCATCCCAATCGTCCGCTGTCGCGCGAGCGCATCCTCGGTCTGAGCCAGCAGCGCGAGTGGGATCCGATGGACCGCAGCGTGGACCTGCGCGTCATGCGCCTGCGCAAGAAGATCGAGCCGAACCCCGAATACCCGCGCTATATCCGCACCATCCGCAACGAGGGGTACATCTTTGTCCCCGAAGGGGCCTGAACTCCGCCTCGGCGCGGGACTCACGCGGCGCGCAGTTGCGCTCGGCACGGCGGCAGCGTTGGCCGGCTGCCTGCGCCGCCCGCAGGCGGCGTTGCGCATCGGCACCAATGTCTGGATCGGCAGCGAGCCGTTGTACCTCGCGCGCGAGCTGGGTCGTCTCGACCCGGCGCAGGTCCAGCTCGTCGAGTACGCCTCGGCCAGCGAGGTGCTGCGCGCGTACCGCAACGAGGCCATCGACGGCATGGTCATCTCCCTGGACGAGCTCTTCGGGCTGGCGGTGGACGGCCTGCGCCCGCGCGTCGTGCTCGTCGTCGATGTCTCCGATGGTGCCGATGCGGTCGTCGGGCGGCCGGGGATGCAGAGCATGCACGACCTGGCGGGCAAGTCGGTGGCGGTGGAAGGCGGTGCGCTCGGCGCATTCGTCCTCAGCCGGGCGCTGAGCCTCAACGGCATGCACCCGGGCGACGTCAAGGTCGTCTTCCTGCAGTCCAACGAGCAGCCGATGGCCTTCGAAAAGGGCCGGGTCGACGGCGCAGTGACCTTCGATCCCTACCGCTCGCAGTTGCTCGCCGCCGGCGCGACGGTGCTCTTCGACAGCACGCAGATCCCCGGCGAGATCGTCGACCTGCTGGCGGTTCGGGCCAATGTCATCGACGAGAGGCCCGAGGCCATACGCACGCTGCTGCTCGGCTGGTTCGCGGCCCTCGACTACGTGCGGGCCAAGCCGCAGGACGCTGCCCGGCAGATGGCCGCCCGCGAGCAGATGACCGGCGAGCAGTTCCTTCGCGGGCAGCGCGGCCTGCACGTGCCCGATGGCGAAGAGAACCTGCGCCTGCTCGGTGGCCCGAAGCCCGAGCTGGCCGTCAGCGGGCGCCAGTTGCTGCGGCTGATGCTCGGGGCCAGGCTGTTGCGCAGCGGGCTCGACATCGAAGAAGTGCTCGCGCCCGGACCACTGGCTGCGCTGCTGCGATGACCCTGCGCTTTCCCACCTCGCTGCGGATCACGGTGCCGCTGATCATGCTCGGGTTCGCCGCGGCGCTGACCGCGTTCAACCTGCTGTATCACGTGCCGCAGGCCGAGCGCGCGGTCGAGGAGGACACCCGCAAGCGCCTCGCGCAGGAGCTGTCGCGCCTGCAAAGCACGATCGAGTATCAACTCGTCAAGGGCGACGATGCGGCGGCCCAGCACGAGATCGAGGTGCTGGCACACAACCACGACGTCACGGTGGCCGCGCTCGTCGATGAGCACGGCGAGGTCGTGGCGGCCACGCGCCGTGCATGGCTGCGCCGGCGCCTGGGCGACGTGATGCCGCAGGCCGACCTCGACCGCGCCGCGGGCGCGATCCGCGCGCGGCGCGCCGACATCACCCTCGGCAGCGGTGGCGACAGCCTGCTCGGCTTCGCCGGCATCCTCCTCGCCGGAGCGCAGGACGAACTTCGGCCCTCCCGCACCGGCAGCCTGGTGCTGGCCTACGACCTGGAGCGCTACCGGGCCGAAGCGCGCACCCAGGTGCTGCAGCAGTCGCTGTACTGGGCCGGCTGGTTCACGGCACTGGCGCTGGCGATGTGGCTGGCCTTCCACTTCCTGCTCACGAGGCGCACGGCCCGGCTCGTGCACGCTGCCGAGCAATTCGCCTCCGGGCACCTCGGGGTGCGCAGCGGTGTGCGCGGCAACGACGAGCTGGGACGGCTGGGCCGGGCGTTCGACGCGATGGCGCTGCAGGTCGCGCAGACGCAGACCCGTCTGCAGCACGACATCGACGAGCGCGCGCGCGTGCAGCGCGAACTCGAGAACAGCGAGGCGCGGCTGCAGCAGATCCTCGACAACGCCCCGGTGACGGTCGCACTGCGCGACACGCAGGGGAACTACCTGCTGGTGAACCGGCAATGGGAGCGCATCTTCGGCGCGGACAAGCCCGAGCGCGCCGACGCCGGCGGTCGCGAGCCGCCGCCTCCGGAGGCCTCGCGTGCGGCGCTGGACAGCGACCGGCTCGTCCTGCAGAGCGACCGTTCGATGGAGTTCGAGACGAGCGTTCGTCTCGACGATGGCGCGCACACCCTGCTGGCCGTGAAGTTCCCGCTGCACGATGCGTCCGGCCGGGCCTACGCGGTGTGCGGCATCGCGCTGGACATCACCGAACGCAAGCGCGCGAACGAGGCGCTGCGGGTGTCCGAATCGAGCTACCGGGCGATCTTCAACGCCGCCGAGGACGCGATCCTGGTGCACGACATCGATACCGGCGCGGTCGTCGACGCCAACGCGCGGGCCTGTGTCGCCTTCGGCTACGGCCGCGACGAGCTGGGCCGTCTCGAGCTCGGCGCCCTCGGTTCGGGCCGATCGCCCTACACGATGGAAGACGCGCAGCGGCTCTTCCATCGCGTCGTGGCGGGAGAGGACATCCACGTCGAATGGCACAGCCGCAACAAGGACGGCGAGTTCCGGTGGCGCGAGGTCTTCGGCAAGCGGGTGACCATCGGCGGGCGCGACCGCGTGCTCTCGCTGGCGCGCGACATCGACGACCGCAAGCGCGCCGAGCAGGCCTTGTCGGCGAGCGAGGAGCACTACCGGTCGATGTTCAACGCCTCGATCGACGGACTCGCGCTGTGGAGCGCGGACGTCGAGATCGTCGACACCAACCCCGCACTGCGGCGCATGTACGGCTACGAGGATCCGCCGTCCGCCTTTCCCGGAGGATGGCCAGGACCTTCTTACCCGCCGTCATTCATGCGCGCGGTCGCTGCCGGCCGCCCGCTGCAGATCGAGGTCAGTGCGCGACGCCGGGACGGCTCGGCGCTCGACCTGGAGGTGCACGGCGTGGCCCTGCCCTATCGCGGCCGCCCGCACGTGCTCACGATCGCACGCGACATCACCGAGAAGAAGCGTTCGGCGGCCGAGCTGGCCCGCCAGCGCGAGTCGCTGCATCAGCGCGAGAAGCTGGCCGCGCTAGGTTCGCTCCTGGCCGGGGTCGCCCACGAGCTCAACAATCCGCTGTCGGTCGTCGTCGCGCGCAGCGTCATGCTGGAGGAGCAGGGCGACCTCACGACGCAGGCGGCCGCGGCGAAGATCCGCGCCGCCGCCGAGCGCTGCGCGCGCATCGTGAGAACCTTCCTGGCCATGGCGCGGCAGCGGCCGCCGCAGCGCGGCCCGGTGGCGATCGGCGAAGTCGTCCTCGCCGCACTGGACATCGCCGCCTATGCGCTGCGCAGCAGCGGCATCGAGGTCGGCGTCGATCTGGCCGACGACACGCCGGCGATCCACGCCGACGCGGACCAGTTGCACCAGGTGCTGCTCAACCTCGTCATCAACGCCCAGCAGGCCTTGCAGGACGCGCCCATGCCGCGGCGCATCGCCATCTCGAGCCGCTGGCACCGGGAAGCCCGACAGCTCGAGATTCGCGTGGCGGACAACGGCCCGGGAATCCCCGAACACCTGCGCGCGCGCGTGTTCGAGCCCTACTTCACCACCAAGCCCACGGGAGCCGGCACGGGCGTCGGGCTCGCCGTCAGCTTCGGCATGGTCGAGGCGCACGGCGGCCGGCTCGCCGTCGATTGCCCTGCCGAGGGCGGCGCGGTCTTCACGGTCACCCTGCCCGTCGGCATGGCACCGGTCGAACCCGAAGAGGCCAAGCCAGCGCAGGCCGTAAGCGAAAGCACGCGCTCGATCCTCGTCATCGACGACGAGCCCGAGATCCGCGATGCGCTGACCGAAATCCTCGCCGGCGCGCGCCATCGCGTGGTCGCGGTCGCATCGGGGCACGAGGCGCTGGAGCGCATGGCCGCCGAACGCTACGACGTGATCTTAACCGACATCCGGATGCCGGACCTCGACGGTCGCGCGATGTTTCGCGAGATCGAGCTGCGCTGGCCGGCGCAGGCCGAAAGGGTCGTGTTCGTCACCGGCGACACGCTGACCCGGGGATTGAGCGAGTTCATCTCCGAGAGCCGGCGCCCGTTGATCGAGAAGCCGTTTCTGCCCGCCGAGCTGCGCAGGATGGTCGCCGAACTGAACGGCGATGCCGCCGGCGACTGAGCGCGAAACAGAACAGACAAAAGAGCGCTGCCGCTGAAGTCTCGGCAACGCACTCGCGGCCTAGATTCGATTCGATCCCGCGAGGGATCGTTGGCCCGCTCTGCAACCCGCCCGCGCCTTGCGTCTGCCTCGTGCGCGGAAGGAGATCGACTTGAATCAACGCCAGATGAACGACCTGCGCATCACGCGCCGCCTGCTGCTCGTCGCCGCTGCGGCGGCGGCGCTAACCGTCGCCGTCCCGCACTACGCGCAGGCCGCGCGGCTCACCCCCCCGGACGTGCCGTTCAAGCTGCGGGTGCCGGAAGGCAACCGGCTCTTCCTCCTCGGCAGCGCCATCGGGACGCAGAACTACGTCTGCCTGCCCACGGCCACCGGCGGCTTCGCCTGGTCACTCTTCACACCCGAGGCGACGCTGTTCAACGACGACCATCGCCAGCTCATCACGCACTTCTTCAGTCCGAATCCGGACCGGGACGACTTCGGCGCGATCCGCGCCACCTGGCAGGACTCGCGCGACACGAGCGCAGTGTGGGCGAAGGTGGCTCCGGACGGGATGTCCACGGACTCGAACTTCGTCGAGGACGGTGCCATTCCGTGGCTGCTGCTGGAACGAGTCGGCAAGCAGTTCGGGCCCGACGGAGACGACACGCTCGCCGTCACCACCTTCGTCCAGCGGGTGCACACGCACGGTGGCAACGCCGATGCGACGCAGTGCCTGCAAACGACCGACGCCGGCAAGCGCGCCTTCGTGCCGTACACGGCGGACTACTACTTCTACACGAAGCAGTAGCCGCCGAAGTCCGCGGTCCCGACGAAGCGCCAGGGCCATGCCGCGCCCTGGCGAGGGACAGGTCCGGAAACGGCGAGTCATCGGCGAGCCGCGGCCTATCATGGCCGCATGGTCCTCGACGCCGACGCCGCCTACCTCGCGCTGAAGGCGCGCGATGCGCGCTTCGACGGGCGCTTCTTCGTCGGCGTGACGAGCACCGGCGTGTACTGCCGCCCGGTGTGCCGGGTGCGCACGCCGCGGCGCGAGAACTGCCGCTTCTTCCCGAGCGCGGCGCAGGCCGAGGCGGCGCGCTTCCGCCCGTGCCTGAAGTGCCGGCCCGAGGTCGCGCCGGGGCTGTCGTTCGCCGACTCGTCGCGCTCGCTGGCGGCGAGCGCGGCGGCACTGATCGACCAGGCGGTCCGCGAGGGCCGGCCGCTCACGCTGCCGGCGCTGGCCGCGCGGCTCGGCGTCACCGACCGCCACCTGCGGCGCATCTTCCAGGCCGAGCACGGCGTCGCGCCGCTCGCCTACCTGACGACGCAGCGCCTGCTGCTGGCCAAGCAGTTGCTGACCGACACGGCACAGCCGGTGACGCAGATCGCGCTGGCCAGCGGCTTCGCCAGCCTGCGCCGCTTCAACGCCGCCTTCGTCGAGCGCTACCGGCTGCAACCGACGGGGCTGCGGCGCGAAGGCGCGAGCGCGCACGGCGCGGGCCTGCGGCTGGCGTACCGGCCACCGTTCGATGCCGCCTCGCTGTTCGGCTTCTTCGCGGCGCGCGCGCTGCCCGGCGTCGAGCAGGTCGAGGCGCTGGCCCTGCGCCGCACGCTCGCCGTCACGCACCAGGGCCGCCCGCTCGCCGGCTGGATCGGCTGCACGCTGGTGCCCGAGCGCTGCGAACTGCGGCTCGAGGTCGCGCCCACGCTCGCGCCCGCGCTGGGTGCCGTGATGCGGCGCGTGCGCCAGGCCTTCGACCTCGACGCCGAGCCGGCGCTGATCGACGCCGCGCTGGCGGCGCTCGACGGCGCGCCCGGCACGCGGCTGCCCGGCGCGTTCGACGGCTTCGAGGTCGCGGTGC
>JBLMVT010000186.1:0-13284 GCA_050256835.1 Betaproteobacteria bacterium
GCCAGCGCGGCGTTGTCCTCGCGCAGTTCGGCGAGCATGTCCTCGGGCTCGACGTAGTCGGCGTCGTTGTCGAGCACGCGCTGCAAGCGCGCGATATGCCCGATCGAGCGCAGCGTCGTGCCGCCGATCTTGCGCACGCGCTCGGCGACCGGATCGGTCATCGCGTCGAGCTGTTCGGCCTGCTCGTCGAACAGCAGGTGGTAGTCGCGGAAGTGCGGCCCGCTCATGTGCCAGTGGAAGTTCTTGGTCTTCAGGTAGAGCGCGTACACGTCGGCGAGCAGCAGGTTCAGCGCCGCCGTGATGTCCCGCGTGGCCGACGACTCGAGGTCGGTCGGCGTCGCCAGCGGCGAATGCGGGCGCTTGGAGTGGTCGGAAGGTGAACGGCTCATGGCGGGGCTCCTGCGTTGGCTTGAAGCGGGCTCGTGACGGCCGGCCATCGAGCGGCCGGTCGACGGCAGCGTACGCGGCAATCCAGCCCGACAGGAGCGCATGGAATCGCGCTCGTCGGCGCGGGAACGCCACGAGGCGCAGGCCGCCATGTCGCGCATGGCGCGCGCCGCCGAGCCGGTGACGACCCTCGCACCAGCCTGCGAACTGCAGGCCGACCCGCTGGGTCTCAGACGCTGCAGTTGTCGATGAACGCCTGCATGCCCTTGACGTCGCTCTCGCTCGGCGCCGTCTTCAGGTTCTCGCACTTGTTCATCCAGCCGCCGGCCTCCTTGCCGCGCTTCGCCCAGTCGTCGTCGATCAGGCCCATCGCGTCGAGGTAACCCTTGGTCGCCTGGAACTGGGCCGCGAGCGGCTTGAGGCCGCCGTTCCACTTGGTGTTCTTGCCATGGATGAAGACGGCCTCGGTGTTGCGGACCGCCTTCAGGTAGCCGCCGGAGGCCTTGACGATGTCCTCCATGACCTTCTTGTGGTCGCGCGTCTTCTTGATGATCTTGTCGAGCTCGGGAACGAACTTCGGATACTTCTTCTCGATGGCGCTGCGGTAGGTGGCCAGGTTGGCCAGCAGCTTGTCCGTCTGCGTGACGTTCGCCGCGGCCGTCTTGAGCGAGAAGGTCTTGTGGACCGGATCGATCGAGTCCCCGATGCTAACCTTGGCGGCCCCCTTCGGCACCTTGGCGGCGTCGCGCTTCTTCTGCCACTCGGTACGGGTCGGCACGAGCATGGTGTATAGGGGCATGTGGCGTCTCCTGGTTGGGCGGCGTGGGTCGTTCGCACGCTGGCAGGGCCCGCATTCGAACCCGTTCGCGTCGGCCGCCGAATGTAACCCACCGTTACCACGGGCGCTCGTCGAGATCCGACGCGCGACACGACATCGGCGGCTCGATCCCATGGCAGCCCGCCGCCGGCCGAAGCCGAGGCAAACTACCGATCTCAACCTGCCCGGGCCACGACGGTCCGATTCGATTCAACCAGGGGCGGTTCAACGTTTGAGAGGTGGCGCCATGACGATCGATGTTGGCCCTGCGGAGCGCGAGCTGCTGAAGAAGATCCTCGAGTCCTACCTTTCCGAGTTGCGGCAGACCATCGCCGCCACCAAGCGCGACACGTCGCAACTGCACGCCGAAGAGGCACTGGTCAAGGAACTGCAGAAGAAGCTCGGCTGACCCGCGGTCGCGCAGCGGAGTCACGCCGCCTTCAGGGGCATGGGGCCGGAGGTCGAGAAGCGACCCTTGCCCTCGCGCTTGGACTCGTACATCGCCACATCGGCGGCTCGCAGCAGCATCTCCACCGACTTGCCGTGATGCGGGAAACCCGCCGCGCCGATGCTGGCCGACACCCGGATCTGGAGTCCCTCGATGACGTAGGGACGCGACAGTCGCTCGAGCATGTCACTGGCAAGCACGCTCAACTCGTCCGGCGAGTGGCCGTCGATGAGCACCGCGAACTCGTCCCCGCCGATGCGAGCGACCAAGTCACGTTCGCGCACGCTTGACCGCAACCGTTTGGCGAATGCACACAAGAGTGTGTCGCCCACGAGATGCCCATGCAGGTCGTTCACCGGCTTGAAGTCGTCAATGTCGACGAACATCACGGTCAGGTGTCCCTTGCTTTCCTCGCAGGCCCGAAGCTTGTCGACCAGGACGTCGGTGAACCGCGCCCGGTTGGGCAGCTCGGTGAGTGGGTCGTGTTGCGCAGCGTGAGTCATCTGTTGCGCCCGCTCTTGCATCGTCGTTGCGACTTCGTGGGCGTGATCGCGCTCGGTGGTTCGCGTGTGCAGCAGATCGGACGCTCTGCCGATTGCGTTTCCCAGCTCGGCCGCCTCCGCGATCGCCAGAGGGGGAATCGCAACCGGCCGCCCCTCGCCCAGTGCCGTCGCGGGCTCGATGAGCGTCGAAAACGAATGCGCGATCCGCCTCGAAATGGCATGCGCCAGCACAACCCCGAAGAGCAGAAGAACACCCAGCAACACGATCAGCCAGGCAGTCCAGGCGTGCAGGCGCCCCAACAGGACGGCCCGCGGTACGCCGACGGCCACCGCCCAGCCGGTCTGTGTCGATTTCGTGAAGACCGCGTACACCGGCACACCTTCCAGCGTGTTCACCTCGATCGCGCCTTCGGGTGACTTGGCGAGCGCCGCCAGCAGGTCAGACGCGCCCTTCTGGCCGACAAACCGCTCGGACTCGTGCGTGCGTGCGACGATCGTTCCCTGGCGATCGAAGATCGACACGATCCAGCCCTGTTCCGGCCGGTGGAGCGACAGGATGGTGGCAAAACGCTCGGGCAGGAAGCCCATCGCCAGGGTGTAGGCGATTCGATCGTCTTGCCACACCGGGACCTCGACCGCAACGAGAGGGCGGCGCAACGCACCGCCGACGAACAGGTCGGACACCGCAGGCTCGCCCGTCCGGATCACGCGGCGCTGGAACTCGGGGGCGCCGTGCATGGGCAGGGCTTGCCCGAAGGGCACGAGTGTGTTGACCCGCTGACGGCCATCGGTGTCGGTGAGGACGATGTTGTTCCCGTCCTGGTAGGGCAGTGCCCGGCGCGCCTGCTCCTCGAAGGCGGCAAGATCGCCCGACGACAAGGCGGGCGAGGTGGCCAGCAACTGGAGCCCCGAGGTCGCGCTGCCCAGCAGGTGGTCGATCGTCCGGCTCATGGCGCGCGCGCTCAGCTGCGCGTGATCCACCAGCGCTTCGCGGCCGTCGCGAAAGGACGTCCATATGATCACTGCCGCAGCGGTCGCAACCGGCAGAAGGCAGGCCGCCACCAGCGTCACGAGCCACCAACGGATGCCCCTCGGTCGTCTGAAATGCTCCGCGCCGCTGGTCGCCGACATCTTTCTTTCGGGTTGAAGTGAACGAGTCGATGCGCGTCCTCGCGCGAGTCTCGCGGCGGCCGCATCGCCGGACTTGATTCACATCAAGCCTCGTCCGGGACCAATCGCCGTTTCAACCTTTCAAAGTGGCGGTTCGGCCATCGACGGCCTTCCTCACACGTTCGGGGGTGAGCGGCAGGCGAAACACTCGTGCCCCGGTCGCGTCGAACACCGCGTTGGTGATCGCCGCGCCCATGCAGGTGATCGGCGGCTCGCCGCCGCCCTGCGGCGCGAGCTGGTCGTTCTTCACCAGGACGGCTTCGATGCGAGGAACCCAGCTGAAGCGCGGGATCCGATAGGTGTCGAAGTTGCGATCCAGGACCTCGCCTCCACGGAACCGCAGTTCCTCGGCGAGCGCGTAGCCCAGCCCCATCGTGACCGCACCCTCGATCTGCATCCTCGCCCCTTCCGGGTTGACTACGATGCCCATGTCCTGTGCGCAGACGACCCGCTCCACCTTCACGCGTCCGCTTGCCTCGTCGACCTCGATTTCCGCCATCGTCGCGACACAGGTCCCGGCGTCGACGCTGCAGGCCAGGCCGAAGCCTCGCCCGCTCGGAGCGGCGGCGCTCTTCCAGCCGAAGGCGGCAGCCGCCGATTGCAGGACGCGGCGCATCCGCGCATCGTCGAGGTTGGCGAGCCGGAACTCGAGCGGGTCCGTTCCTGCCGCGCACGCCATGATGTCGACCTGCGATTCGATCGCAAAGGCGTTCATGTTCGCGCCCGGCGCGCGCCAGGGCCCGACGGCGAACGGGTGGAGACTCCCGCCTTCCGCCTCGCTGCCATAGGCGGTGCGTCCAGCCATGCGAACCGACGCGTTTGCCATCCGGTAGAGCGGCGTGGCCCCGCGATCGCCCGCGGCGCGAACCACGCTGTCCCACAGCGAGATGCGCCCGTCTCGGTCGATGCCGGAGACGATGGTGACCACCGCCGCCGGGTCGAAGGTGTCGTAGAAGAATTCCTCTCCGCGGCTCCAGGCGACTTGCACCGGCCTGCCCGTCAGCTGGGCCAGCCGCGCGGCTTCGACCGCCTGCGCGTCGGCGCTCTTGCCGCCGAAGCCTCCGCCCACGAACGGCGTGACCACGCGCACGTTCTTCGCGTCGAGACCGAGCACTTTGGCAATCCTGTCGCGTGTCGGAAACGGCGTCTGCGTGGACGCCCACACGGTGATTCGCCCTTCCTTCGACTCGGCGAGGGCCACATGCGGCTCGATCGCCGCATGCGCCACATAGCCCTTGCGAAAGGTCGATTCGAAGACCTTCGCCGAGACGGCCCGCGCGGCTGCGATGTCGCCTCGCTTGACGATCTCCTTTTCGCTCGTCGCGTGTGCGTCGATGTGAGCGAAGATGCTCTCCTGGTCCACGGTCGCGGGGGGCGCGGACCACTGCGCCTGAAGGCTGCGCAGCGCGGTCGCGGCGCGTTCCGGATCGGCATGCAGCACGGCCACGAGCTGTTCGTGCCTGACGACCGTGACGCCGGGCTGTCGCTCGGCGCGCGAGGTATCGAGCTGCCGCAAGGTCGCGCCATGCGCGGGGGGACGCAGGATCCGCGCGTACAGCATGCCGGGCAGCCTGATGTCGGCCGCGTACTGCGCGGCACCGGTCACCTTGGCCCGCGCATCCAGTCGCTGCGGGGACGTGCCCATGACACTGAAGCCGGACGCGGCGTGCAGCACCGCCTTCTCGTCGACCACCTGCGCGATTCGGGCGCCTTTCGACAGCGCGCCGTAGCTGATCGACCGGCCCGGTTCGCCGACGACCCTGACGATGCCGTCCTGAACGACCAGCCGGTCCCGCGCCACGCCGAACCGCTCGGCGGCGAGGGCGGTCAACACCAGTCGCGCCTGCGCCGCTGCGGCGCGCAACGCAGGGCCGAACATGCGGGTGGTGAGCGAGCCGAAGGTGCCCATGTCCCACGGGCACCGGTCGGTGTCGCCGAGCACCATGTCGATCGAGTTCAGCGCGACGCCCAGTTCCTCGGCGACCATCTGCGCCTGAGACGTCATCACGCCCTGGCCCATTTCGATCTTGCCCGAGAAGACGGTGACGCGGCCGGTCTCGCCGATCACCAGGTAGGCGTTGAAGTCTTCGGGGTAGAGACGTCCTGCGTCCTGCGCGCGCAGCGCCAGGGGACCGAGCGCCACCAGCATGACCACGCCGCCGCCGGCGAGCTTGAAGAAGCTGCGCCGGCTCAAGCCCCCGGACGCGTTCATAATTTCCGCTCCATCCCGCGGGCGGCCGATTCGATGGCCTGGACGATCCGCTGATGCGCGCCGCAGCGGCAGAGGTTGCGCTCCATGTGGGACACGATGGCCTCGCGCGATGGCGAAGGAGTGGAGCGCAGCAGCGCTTCTGCCGACATCAACATGCCGGGCGTGCAGTACCCGCATTGGAGCGCGCCGTGCTCGATGAAGGCTTGCTGCAGCGGATGCAAGGTGCCGTCGGGCGCCGCCAGGCCCTCGATCGTGACGACCTCCTTGCCTGCCACTGCTTTCAGGGGCAGGGTGCACGATCGCACGGCCCTGCCCCCGACGCTGACGGTGCAGGCGCCGCACAGGCCCTCACCGCAGCCGTACTTGACGCCGGTCAGGCCGAGATCCGTGCGCAGGACGGACAGCAGCGACCGGTCACCGTCGGCCTGCAGGTCGAGGGTGCGGCCATTGAGGCCGAAGCGGATGGCGCTTGCCATGTCTGCCACCTGGTTGTCGGTCCGGGAACGGCAAGCATTTCACTGCAGTGGCAGTCAAGGCTTGCGCGGGATCAGTCGCGGACAGGCGAGGCGCCGGAAATGTCAGCCCGCAAGAGCCGCATCCAGCGTGCCCAGCAGGTCCGCCGCCGACAGCGGCTTGGTCAGATAGCCATCCATCCCCGCCGCCATGGCCGCGGCGACGTCCTCCGGCATGGCGTTGGCGGAGATGGCAATGCACGGCACGCGGCGCGGGCCTGGCCGTGCGCGCAGCGCGCTCAGCACCTCCAGGCCGCCCATGTCGGGCAGCGACATGTCGATCAGCACCACGTCCGGTGCGCTGGCGAGTGCCGCGCGAATGCCCGACTTCCCGTCCGTCGCCAGCGCAAGCTCGACGTTGGGCCGGAACGCGAGGTAGGCCTGCATCAGCAGGCGATTGACCTCGTCGTCCTCGATGTAGAGCACGCGCCCGCTCACGTCGGTGCGAGTGGCGGGAGCGACGGCGGCAGGCTCCGGGGCGGCGGGCGCCGCCCAGGCAGGCTGCGCGGCCGGCAGATCGACGACGAACTCGGTGCCGCGCCCTGGTTCGCTGCGCACCGACAACTCCCCGCCCATCAGCTCCACCAGGCTGCGCGTGATCACGAGGCCGATGCCCGTCCCTTCCACTTGCGAGCCCTCGCGCCCGAGCCGGTTGAACGGCTGGAAGAGTCGTTCGAGCTGCTGCGGCGTCATGCCCGGACCGTCGTCGGCCACCGATAGACGCAGCCGCCCGTCGAGCGGCGCCAACCGCACCGCCACCAGGCCGCCCGGACGGTTGTACTTGATCGCGTTCGACGCGAGGTTCGTCACCACCTGCCGCAGTCGCGTGCGGTCGCCGCGCACGCGCGGCGTGATGCCGGCGGGCACTTCGAGCGAGAGCCGCACGCCGCTGCGTGCGGCACTCGCACTCAGCTCGTCGAGGGCGTCGCGCAGGACTTCTCCGAGGTCGAGATTTTCCACCTGCAGCTTCATCGAGCCCATCTCGATGCGCGACATGTCGAGCAGGTCGTCGATGAGAGTCAGCAGATGGCGCCCGGCCTTGCGAATGTGCTCGAGGTAGTCCTTCCGTCCGGTCCCGAGCGAGTGCTGCGGATCGATCTGCAGCAGCTCGGAAAACCCCAGGACCGCGTTGAGCGGCGTGCGCAGCTCGTGACTCATGCGCGCGACGAACTCGCTCTTGGCGCGATCGGACCGTTCGGCCACCTCCTTCGCGCGCAGGGCTTCCTCCGCCGCCTTGCGCTGGCCCACATCACGCACGATGCCGAGGAACTGCCCGTCGGGCAGCAGGCGGCCGCTGATCTCGGTCAGCACGGTGGTGCCGTCCTTGCGTCGCAAGCGCCGTTCGCTGAGGACGGGCGCGCCGCTGCGCAGCCACTCGTACTGCAGCGGCCTGAGCGACAGATCCTCGGGATCGACGAGGTCCTCCATCCGCCGCGCGAGGATCTCCTCGCGCGTGTAGCCGAGCATCCGGCAGCCGGCATCGTTGACCTCGGTGTACCGGCCGTCCGGCGTTGCGGTGAAGATGCCGTCGGAGGCGTTCTGTATCAGGGTGCGGAACTTGATCTCGCTCTGCTCGAGCGCCCGCTCGGCGCGCTTGGCGACGGTGAGATCGCGGGTCACCAGCATCAGCCCGCGCCGGCTCCCGAGGTCGAGCGGGCGGCAGGTCAGCTCGAGCCACGCGTGCTTGCCGAAGCTGGTGACCACGGGGCCACTCATCGTCAGCGGTTCCTCGCCCCTCAGTGCCGCCAGTGCGAGGTCGTAAAGGCCCGTCTGCTTCCAGGTGGCGATGTCGTGATAGTTCTGCGAGAGCACTTGCCGCAGGGAGGCGCCGATGTCGCGTGCCATCGCCGGGTTGGCCGCGAGGCAGTTGCCATGCTCGTCGTAGATGGCGATGCCGAAGGGCGCCGTCTCGATGATCCGCCTGTTCAGCTGCCGCTCGCCCTCGAGCGCGAGTTCGCTCGCCTTTCGCTCGGTGATGTCGGAAAAGCTCGTCACCACGCCGACCACGGCCCGGGTGGCGTCGAGCAGAGGCTCCGCGTTGATGGAGATCCAGCTCAGGCTGCCGTCCGGCTTGTGCACGCCCATGACAACCTCGCGCGAGGGCAGCCCCGTGCGCAGCGTCGTCATGGCCGGATGGGTGTCGCCCGGGAACGGGCTGCCGTCCTCGTGCACCGCGCGCCAGCGCGGATCCACCGAGCTGCGGCCGGCGATCTGATCGGCGTCCAGGCCGAGGATCCGGCAGGCCGCCAGATTGGTGTCGACGATGCGGCCGTCGGCGTCCTGCACGACGATGCCCTCGGCCATCGCGTCGAAGGTGCTGCGCAGACGCTGCCTGGTGCTGTCGAGCGCGCTCTCCATCTGCCTGCGCTGCCCGATGGGCCGAATCAGGACGATCAGGCAGGCGCCATCGCCCTGTCCGACCCGTCGGCCCCAAGCTTCGACCTCGACCCCCGAGCCGTCGGCGCGACGGAGCAGGCGGAATTCGGACAGCGGCGTGGGTTGTTCCTTCGATCCGAGATCGGTTATCTGCCGGCGGGCGGAATCGGCCAAATCGTCGGGCAGGAACTCGTCGATCCGGCGGCCGAGAAGGGCGGCGGCCTCGTGGCCGAGGAGGCGGCACAAGCTCTCGCTGACGTGCTGCACGCGCGCCTCGCGATCGAGAACCCAGATGCCGTCCCGCGACAGCGACAGGAGCGCGTGGTAGCGGGCCTCGGACGCTTCCAGCGCCTTATCCGGTGGAGTCGGACACGGCAGGTGGGTCTCCATGGTTGAGCTTTTTACACTGCCCCGAAGCCGGGCAGGGCGGCGCCTTACGGCCGGACGTGCACCAGTACACCGTGCGCCGACGGCACTGACTGGAAGCGCGCCGGCGTCATCGCCTGCAAGAGCCACATCGCGGTGGCGGCGTGGGAGCTGATCTGCGAGGCGCGGAACACCGAAGGCCCGTGCGCCATCGCGAGGAACACGAGCATCTGGTCGGCGGCATGGACGTCCAGTGTCGCGCCGGCTTGCAGGTCGCGATTCAACGATCGTGCAGCGAGCTGGCCCAGCCACTCGGCCGGCACGCCGCGTTCGGCCACCTGGCCGGAGCCCAGTGTCGTGTGCGCCATCGCGGCGCGCAGCACGATCGCGCCGCCCGGGCCGGCCGCGAGCTGGGGGCCGCAGGCCTCGAGCGCCGCCTCGACCGGCATCGCGGGCGGCAACTCGGCCCGCGCAGCCGCCTCCATGCGCTCGGCGACCTGATGCGCGAGGCGCGCGACATGCGTGAAGATCTCGATGCGCTCGACCGGCCCCGGGTCCGTCACCGTGAACGGCGCGAGCTGCGCCACCGGCTGCAACGCCAGTCTCGCCTCGCCGCCGCCCCTGGGGTAATAGCCGCGCCGCAAGATGCTCAACTCGGCTTGCACACCCATGCGGGCCAGCAGCGGCAGCAACACGGCGCGCGCGTAGTCCATGGGCGGCGCTGCACGCACATCGGTGCCGCCCCGAATCGTCATCACGACGCGCTGACCGGTGGCCAAGGCCGCCGGCAACATGGCCTGCAGCACCAGCGCGATGCTGCCCGCCGTCCCGACCTCGATCTGGAATTCTCCGCCTCGCAGGCGCTGCGGCTGGAAGGTCAGCACGGTGGAGCGCAGTTCCAGGCCCTCGCATCGCGCATCGCACAGCGCCGCCACCGCGCGCACGGCCGCCGCGTGCTGGGCGGCGAGCCCTGGCACCGCGCGCCGCGCGCGGATGTTGAAGACACGGATCGGCACCCCCCGCGCGGCAGCCACCGACACGGCCGTGCGGACGAGCTGTCCGCCGCCTTCGCCGTGTGCGCCGTCGATCTCGATCATCACCGGGTGCCGGGCGATACGCCTGCTTCTAGAGCAGCGCTGGCCCGCCTGATCCGGCCAGCAAGCCGATGGCCTTCGACAGCCCGTCGACCACCCGCGCCATCTCCCCGTAGGCGATCTTCTCCGGCGTGTCCGTGGCGCGGTGGTAGTGGGGGTAGCGGTAGAACGCGGTGTCGGTCACCATCAATGCAGGATAGCCCGCGTGCCAGAACGACACCTGGTCGCTCCAGGCGACGCCGGACACGAAGGAGGGGCTGGCCAGGCGCTCGACCGGAAAGTCCGAGCACGAGCGGAATGCGCGGACCACCACATCGAGCGCGCGGCGCGAACGCAGGTTGGAGACAAAGGCGATGAAATCGCCTCGATCGGGATAGAACCAGCGCAACAGCGGCGGATAGGTCTGGCTGCGAGGCGCGTTCGAGTAGCAGCCCAGCATCTCCAGCGACAGCATCAGGCGAATGTCGTCCCCGCGCCTGCGCGCCGCGCGCGCATAGACGCTGCTACCCATCTGCCGCGAGTAGAAGAACGGCGGCTCCTCGTTCACGAAGGCCACGAGCTTGACCGTCGTTCGCAAGGCGAGCGGCCGCAACGCTCGCAGGATCTCGATCAGTGCGGCGACGCCGCTGGCGTTATCGTCGGCGCCCGGGCTGCCGGGCACGGTGTCGTAGTGCGCGCCGACCACGATGATCCCATCGGCGCCGGACCCCTCCAGTGACGCCTCGAGGTTCTCGCAGTGCATGCCACACGCCTCGTACGTCAGCGCGCGGGGCTCGCAACCGGCCGCTGCGACGGCCTTGCGGACGTAGCTCGCCGCGGCGAGAAGCGTTTGCGGTCGCCCTACGTGCCGCTCTCCGATGCCACCGGCCAGCGCCGCCACGTGCTGATGCAAGCGGCGTTCGAGCGCCGACAAGCCTGATCGACGCGCCTGCCCGGCTCGGTCCGCGCTCACGGCCGGGCCGCCATCATGGCGCGTTGCGGGACGCTCGGCTCGGGCTGCCGGTTCATCGGATCACCTGGCCCTGCAATCTATGCCTTTCGATGACACTTGGTCGCCTTCTGGCGTTCAATCTGAGGGCCGTGGTTACAGACAAGGAGCCGGAACATGAGAGTTCGCGTGTCCGCGTTCGCCGTCTCGCTCGACGGCTTTGCCGCCGGTCCGAACCAGGACCTCGAGCATCCGCTGGGCGTCAACGGCCCGGAGCTGTTCGAGTGGTTCTTTGCGACGCGCGCATGGCGCGCGATGCACGGCCTGGAGGGTGGCGAGACCGGCGTCGACAACCGCATGGCCGACGAGGCGATGCAAGGCGTCGGCGCGTGGATCCTCGGCCGCAACATGTTCGGCCCGGTACGCGGCCCTTGGCCGGACGAGCGGTGGCAGGGCTGGTGGGGCGACGAGCCACCGTACCGCACACCGGTGTTCGTGCTGACGCACCACCCGCGGCCGGTGCTGACGATGAAGGGCGGGACCGAATTCCATTTCGTCACCGGCGGGCCGCAGGCCGCGCTCGAGCTCGCGAAGGAAGCCTCCGCCGGCCGCGACGTGCGCATCGGCGGCGGCGTGCAGACGGTGCGCCAGTATCTGCAGACTCGTGCGATCGACGAGATGCACGTCGCTGTGCGATCGACGTTGCTGGGCGACGGCGAGGCACTGTGGGCCGGCATCGACCTGCGCGCTCTCGGCTACGAGTGCGCCGGAAGTGTCGCTGGCGAGCGGGCGACGCATGTCAGGATCCGTCGCCGCGAAGCGGCGTAGCGTGGCCGGTCGCGACCAACCTGCCGAGCCATCGGTGGTGCAGACGTTCAAGTCATCGGCCTGTCGCCTGCAGCGCTCAGGCTACCCCCTTAACCAATGCCCGCTGACCTGCTGCTGAGCTCGGAGACTCGGTTACGCTTTGCCTGCCTCCATTGAGCTGCCACACCAGCACCATGCCCCAGCCTTCGAGCAGCTCGACCACCTGCCCGGCCGACCTCTACCCGCTCGCCTCGGTGCCTCGCCGGCGCAGACGCAAAGAGTTGAATGAGCGCGGCCGGCTGCTCATGGTGGCGCTGGTCAACCTCGGCCTCATGGTCGCCGGCCTGTGGATCGCGCCCTACGTCGTCGAGCACCTCGTCGCGCGCTGAGGCGTGCCTGCGTGAACCGCAGAAAGCGAAAGGGCTCACTTCGCAGTGAGCCCCGAGATTCTCTGGCGCGCCATTTCGGAAGTGTCTGGGCACTGGGCACGCCATCTCGACGCGCTGCGTGCGGCCGTGGCGGCGCACCCCGACGACGCCGAGTTGCAGCGCCGCTTCGCGGCGGCGGCCCGCGTCGAGGCCAAGAGTCACTACTACGAGACCGCTCGCGAGCTGGGCCGGCTCGTCGCCGATGCCGGTGACGGCCCGCTCGACAACCGCGTGACGGTGATGACCGGTGGCGGCCCGGGGATGATGGAGGCGGCGAACCGCGGGGCGTTCGACCTCGGCGCGCGGTCCATCGGACTGAACATCACGCTGCCGCACGAGCAGTATCCAAACCCGTATGTGACCCCGGAACTGTGCCTGCGCTTCCACTACTTCGCGTTGCGCAAGCTGCACTTCCTTGAGCGGGCCTGCGCGCTGGTCGCTTTCCCCGGCGGCTACGGAACCTTTGATGAGCTGTTTGAGACATTGACGCTGGTGCAGACGCGCAAGATCGCGCCGCTGCCCATCGTCCTCGTCGGCGAGAGCTATTGGCGGCGCGCGGTCGACATCGACTTCCTTGTCGAAGAGGGCGTTATCGACGTGGAGGACCGCGAGCTGTTCTGGTATGCCGAGACCGCGCCGGAAATCTGGCAGGGTATCCTCGACTGGCACGTGGCCAACGGCACACCGCTCTTCGCCCAGCCGGGCGAGCGGGGCGCCGCACACCGCGCGGCGCACACGGACGGAGGACGCGCATGAAGCTCTCGTTCCACGGCGCCGACCGCAGCGTCACCGGGTCGTGTCATCTCGTCGAGTGCGCCGGGCTGCGCGTGCTCGTCGACTGCGGCCTCTACCAGGGCGGGCGCGAGATCGACGAGGAGAACGCCGAGCCGTTTGGCTTCGATCCGGCCGGCATCGACGTGCTGCTCTTGACGCATGCTCACATTGACCACTGCGGGCGGCTGCCGCTGCTCGTCAAGCGCGGCTTCCGCGGCGAGGTGATCGCCACCGCGGCGACGCACGAGCTCGCGCGCGTTGTGCTGCTCGACGCCGCCCATCTGCATGAGGAGGAATCGCGCTACCGCGCGCGACAGCGGCGCCGCCACGACGGTGGCACAGAGCGCGAGCCGTTGTACACGGTGCTCGACGCACTCAACAGCTTTGCCCTGTTCGGCCGGCGCGCGGCTTACGGCGAGCCGATCGAGCTGGCGCCCGGGTGGCGCGTCACTTTCGTCGATG
>JBLMVT010000187.1:0-7196 GCA_050256835.1 Betaproteobacteria bacterium
ACGCGCGAGCCGATGTAGCGGTTCGGGTCGCCGGGCAGGCCCGCGCCGCCGACCGCCTCGATGCGGATCACGCGCCAGCCGAGCTGGGCGAAGCGCAGCGTCGCGTACGGCAGGGAGAGCGCCTGCTCGAGGGAGAGGACGGTGCGGGGGTTCATGGTGAACGCGGCTTCATGTCGTGACCACCCGCTCCGGCACCGGCTCGACCGCCGGCAGCGCCCCATGCAGCGCGCGGTACACCCGCTCGGGCGTGAACGGCAGGCTGGTGATGCGCACCCCGGTGGCGTTCTCGATCGCGTTCGCCGTCGCCGCGGCGATGCAGATCGCCGGCGCCTCACCGACGCCCTTGGCGCCCTGCGGCCCCTCGCCGTCCATCGACTCGATGAAGGCGATGTCCATTTCGGGGATCTCGGGCGCGGTGACGAGCTTGTAGTCGCGGAAGTTCGGGTTGAGGATGCGCCCGCCCTCGACACGCAGGTTCTCGCTCAGTGCGTAGCCCTGGCCCATGACGATGCCGCCCTCGATCTGCCCCTCGATGCCCAGCCGGTTCAGCACGCGGCCGACGTCGTGCGCGCCGGTCACCTTGAGCATGCGCACCACGCCGGTGTCGGTGTCGACGTCGACCTCGACCACCTGCGTCGCCCAGGCGTAGGCGGCCGAGACGTCGCCCTTGTAGCCCTTGTCCTGGTGCACGCTCGGCGGCTCGTAGTAGTAGGTCGTCATCACCAGCTCGGCGCGGTCGCTGAAGTGCAGGCTGCGCAGGAAGCGCGCGAGGTCGCTCAGCGCCTCGCCGCTGGCCTTGCGCACGATGGCGCCGCCGGCGAGGTCGAGATCGTCGACCGTGCACTCGAAGCGCGGCGCCGCCGCGGCGAGGATCTTCGCCTTCGCCTTGCGCGCGGCGCCGAGCGCCGAGTTGCCGGCGATGAAGGTGGTGCGGCTGGCGTGCACGCCGACGTCCCAGGGCGTGATGTCGGTGTCGTTGTTGACGACGGTCACCGCCGAGATCGGCAGCCCGAGCTCCTCGCACACCAGCTGCGCCAGCACCGTCTCCGAGCCCTGGCCGATCTCCGAGGCGCCGGTCATCAGGGTGAGGTGGCCGAAGTCGTCGAGCTTGAGGATGGTGCCGCAGCCGTCGGACGGATAGATCTTGGCGCCGCCGCCGACGTGCAGCATCGACGCGATGCCGATGCCGCGCTTCACCGGCCCGCTCGCCTCGCGCGCGGCCGCGTACTCGCGACGCTTGGCGACGTAGCCGCTGCGCTCGGCGGCGCTCTTCAGGCAGTCCTGGAAGCCGCAGCTGCGGAACACCATGCCCTGTCCCGTCACCTCGCCCGCGACCTGCGCGTTCTTCAGGCGGAAGTCGAGCGGGTCCATGCCGATCGCCTCGGCGAGCCGGTCCATGTGCGCCTCGACGGCGAACGTCGCCTGCAGGTTGCCGTAGCCGCGGAACGAACCCGCATAGGGGTTGTTGGTGTAGACCGCGACCGTGTGGTAGTCGCAGTGCGGCACGCGGTACAGCGACGAGAACGTCTGCATCATGACGAACGGGGTCGTCGCGCCCCAGCTCGTGTACGCGCCGTTGTCGTGGATCGTGCGCACGCTGCGGAAGGTGAGCGTGCCGTCCCTCTTGCAGCCCGAGCGCAGCGTGAGCCGCACCGGCTGGCGCGTCGGCGAGGCGAGGAACTCCTCCTCGCGGTCGTACACCAGCTTCACCGGCCGCCCGGTGGCGCGCGCCAGGTAGACCGCGATCACCTCGAACGGGTAGATGTCGAGCTTGGAGCCGAAGCCGCCGCCGATCGGCGGCTGGATGATGCGGATGCGCCCCGGGTCGATGCCGAGGATTTCGGCGAACTCGCGCTTGTGCAGGAACGGCACCTGCGTGTTCGAGTACAGCAGCAGGTTGCCGCGCGCGTCGAACTCGGCGATCACGCCGGAGACGCCCATGCAGCAGTGCGTGACGTAGTGCAGCGAGAAGCTGTCCTCGATCACCACGTCCGACTCGGCCTCGCCGGCGGCGACGTCGCCGTGCGAATAGTCGAAGCGCATGGCGACGTTGTCGTCGCGGCCGGCCAGGCCGACCGGCGACTTCGCCGCGGCACCCTCGATGCGCGGATGGATCGTCGGCGCCCCAGGCGCCAGCGCAGCCTCGGCGTCGGCGAGCACCGGGAGGTCCTGGTACTCGACCTCGATCAGCGCCAGCGCGGCGCGCGCGATCGCCTCGCTCTCGGCGGCGACTGCGGCAACCTCGTCACGCACGCTGCGCACGCGGTCGGTCTTCAGCGGCAGGTGGTCGCGGGCGACGCCGATCGGCCGCTGGTCGGGCACGTCGGCGGCGGTGAGGACGGCGTGCACTCCCGGCAGCGCGCGCGCCCGCGACGCGTCGATGCGCACGATGCGCGCGTGCACGCGGCGCGAGCGCAGGATCGCCGCGTGCAGCTGCCCCGGCAGGTCGATGTCGTGGATGTAGCGGGTGCGGCCGGCGGCCTTGTCCGGCGCGTCCATCTTCGGGATGCGCTGGCCGATGAGGGATGGAGCCCCTCGTCCGACGGGTACGTCGGACGATCCCCCGAGGGGATGCGGGCCGGCTTGGGAGCGGCCCGGCGCTCGGCCCGCAGCAGCGGTGTCGTTCATGTCGGCTCCTTCGCCGCATCGACGATCGCCTCGACGATCTTGTGGTAGCCGGTGCAGCGGCACAGATTGCCCTCGATCGAGCGCGCGGCCGCCGCGGCGTCGGGGTGCGGGTCGCGCGCGAGCAGCTGCGTCGCCTGGATCACCATGCCGGGCGTGCAGAAGCCGCACTGAACCGCGCCGTGGGCGACGAAGGACTCACGCACGGCGGTGGCCGTCGGGTCGGCGGCCAGGCCCTCGATGGTGGTGAGCGTGCGGCCGTCGCAGTCGAGCGCGAACAGCAGGCACGACGCCATCGCGCGGCCGTCGACGACGATGGTGCAGGCCCCGCACTCGCCCTCGCCGCAGCCGTACTTGGTGCCGGTCAGACCGACGACGTCGCGCAGCAGGGCCAGCGCGGTCGTCTGCACGCCGACCGTCGCGCGCCGCGGCACGCCGTTCAGCGTGAAGGTGATCTCATGGGTGAAGCTCATCGAGCATCCTCCGCGTCATGTTGCGCACCAGCTCGCGCCGGTACCAGGCGCTGGCGCGCACGTCGTCGATCGGGTGGGCGGCGTCCGCGGCGGCCTGCGCCGCCTTCTCGGCCAGCGCGCCCCCGGGCCGCTGGCCCTCGAGCAGCGCCTCGGCGGCCTTCGCGCGCAGCGGCGTCGGCGCGACCGCGCCGAGCGCGAGGCGCACGTCGTGCAGGCAGCCGGCAGCGTCGCGCCTCGCCACGAAGGCGATCGCGATCGTCGAGATGTCGAGCGCCGGCCGCGTGCCGGCCTTGTGCCAGCGCGTCACGCGGCCCGCCGCCCCCAGCGGCACGCGCACCGCGGTGAGCAGCTCGTGCGGCTCGCGCTGTGTGCGGCCCGGGCCGGTGAAGAAGCCGTCGAGCGGCAGTCGCCGCGTCGTCACCGCGCCCTGGTTCGACAGCGCGGCCAGCTCGACCTCGGCGTCGAGCGCGAGCAGCGCCGGCAGCATGTCGCCGGCCGGCGAGGCGTTGCACAGGTTGCCGCCGAGCGTCGCCGCGTTGCGGATCTGCTCGCTGGCGAAATGGTTCGCGGCCTCGGCCAGCAGCGGCGCGTGAGCCCGTACCAGCGGATGTTCTCGCAGGGCGGTGATCGTCGCGAGCGCGCCCAGCACCAGGACGTCGCCGTCGAGCGCGATCGCGTCGAGCCCCTCCACGCGGCGGATGTTGAGCAGCGTCGTGGCCAGGCGCACGCGGCCGGCCTGCCCCTGCGGCATCAGGTCGGTGCCGCCGGCCAGCACGGTGGCGCCGCCGGGCAGGCCGAGCGCGGCCAGCGCCTGCTGCAACCGCGTCGGCGCGAGATAGCGCTCGACGCTGTCGGCGTTCATCGTCATGCCGCCACCTCCTGCTCCTCGCGATGGTCGAACCGCAGCGGCTCGACGTAGCGGCCGAACACGCCGACCAGCCGCTCGGTGATCTCGCCGACGCTGGCGTAGGCCTCGACGGCGGCGACGATCGCCGGCATCAGGTTGGCCCCCGAGCGCGCGTCGGCCTCGACGCGCTCGAGCGCGCGCGCCACCGCCTGCGCGTCGCGCTCGGCGCGCACGCGGCGCAGCGACGCGACCTGCGCTGCCGCGTCCTCGGCCTTGTACGGGTGCAGCTCGACGGCGCGCGCCGCGTCGGCACCGTCGTCGCTGCGGTAGCGGTTGACGCCGACCTTCGGAAACGCACCCGATTCGATTGCACGCTGCATGCGATAGGCCTGTGCCGAGACGCGCGACTGGATCGTGCCGTCGGCGACGAGCTTGACGATGCCGCCGGCGGCGTCGGTCTCGGCGATGATCCGCTCCATCTCGTCGCGCATGCGGTTGGTCAGCGTCTCGACGTAGAACGAGCCGCCGAGCGGGTCGACGGTGTCGGCCAGCCCCATCTCCTCGACCAGCAGCTGCATGGTGCGCAGCGAGATGCGTTGCGCGTACTCGCTCGGGATCGTGTAGGCCTCGTCGTAGCAGCACAGCGCCATCGTCTGCGCGCCCGAGAGCGCCGCGATCAGCGCGTAGTAGGCGCCGCGCACGATGTTGTTCTCGGGCTGCTCGAGCGTGAGCCCGCCGCCGCCGCCGCCGGCGATCATGCGCAGCCACATCGAGCCGGGCTGCTCGGCGCCGTACTGCTCCTTCATGATCTTGGCCCACAGGCCGCGGCCGGCGCGGAACTTGGCGACCTGCTCGAACAGGTTGCCGAAGATGTTGAAGTTGTAGGACAGCCGCCCGGCGAACTCGTCGACGGGCACGCCGCGCCGGATGACCTCGTCGGCATAGGCGCGGGCGATGCAGAACGCCCAGGCCATCTCCTGCGTCGGCGTCGCACCCGACTCGCGGATGTGGTACCCGCAGACCGACACCGGGCTGTACTTGGGCGCGTGCTCGGCGCAGTACTCGATCGTGTCGCCGACCAGCCGGATCGACGGCTGCACCGGATAGACCCAGGTGCCGCGCCCGATGAACTCCTTGAGGATGTCGTTCTGCGCCGTGCCGCGCAGCTTCTTCACGTCGAAGCCGCGCCTACGGGCCATGGCCAGGTACATCGCGATCAGGATCGCCGCCGCGCCGTTGATCGTCAGCGAGACGGTGATGCGGTCGAGGTCGATGCCGTCGAACGCGACCTCGAAGTCGCGCAGCGTGTCGACCGCCATGCCGACTCGGCCGACCTCGCCTTCGGCCTGCGCATCGTCGGAGTCGAGCCCGCACTGGGTCGGCAGATCGAAGGCCACGTTGAGCCCGGTCTGGCCGTTGTCGATCAGGAACCTGAAGCGCCGGTTGGTATCGGCCGCGTTGCCGAAGCCGGTGTACTGCCGCATCGTGAACGGCTGCTTGCGGTACATCAGCGGGTGGATGCCGCGCGTGAACGGGAATTCGCCGGGCCGGCCGAGCATGGCCAGCCCGCCGCTGGCCTCGACGTCCTCGGCGGTGTAGAGCGGCTGGATCTCGAGCCCCGACTCGTTGCGGACGGGGCGGATGGGAGGGCGGTCTTGCTTCATCGCGTCAACTCCGGGGAGCGGATTGCTCTCTCATTTCACGCGCTCGCGGATGAACTCGCCGATCGCGTCGAGCTTCGAGCCGGTCGGGAACACGCCCGCGAAGCCGAGCGCGCGCAAGGCGTCGTGGTCCTGCGCGGGCAGGTTGCCGCCGATGATCCAGAGCCGGTCGCCGAGGCCCGCCTGCTCGAGCAGCGGCTTGAGCCGCGTGCAGAACGGCAGGTGCGAGCCGGCCATGCTGGACAGCGCGATCACGTCGGCGTTCTCGCGCCGCGCGGCCTCGACGACCTGTTCGGGCGTCTGGCGCAGGCCGGTGTAGTGGACGTCGAAGCCCGCGTCGAGCAGCGCCCGCACGACGACCTTGGCGCCCTGATCGTGGCCGTCGAGGCCGGGCTTGGCGAGCACGACCTTGATCTGTTTCATCTCGACATCTCCTTGGCGATGATCAGCTTGAGGATCTCGCTCGTGCCGCCGCCGATCAGCGTGAAGCGCACGTCGCGCAGGTAGCGCTGCACCGGGTACTCCATCGCATAGCCGTAGCTGGCGAGCACGCGCGCGGCCTGGTCGCAGATGCGCGCCGCCGCCTCGGTGGCGTTCAGCTTGGCCATCGCCGCTTCCTTGTGATGCGGGCGGCCGGCGCCGTGCAGCCAGGCGGCGTAGTGCACGAGATGCGTCGCGGCCTCCAGCTCGGTCGCCATCTCGGCGAGCTTGAACTGGATCGCCTGGTAGCGGTTGATCGGCTTGCCGAACTGGCGCCGCTCGGCCGCGTAGCGCACCGCCTCGGCGAGCGCGGCGCGTGCCACGCCGAGCGCCATCGCGCCGGTGATGACGCGGATCTCAGCCAGCAGCTTGCGCAGGTGCGCCTCGCCGTCGCCGACCTCCTTCGACAGGCAGTGCGTGTCGGGAACGAAGCAGTCGTCGAAGGCGACCTCCGAGGTCGGCAGCGCCCACACGCCCATCTTGTGGATCGCGCGGCCGACGACCAGGCCGGGGACGCCGCGCTCGACCAGGAAGATCGTCAGCGTCCTCTCGTCGCCGGCACGTGCGAACACGGTGAAGAAGTCGGCCACCGGCGCCGAGGTGATCCAGGTCTTGCGGCCGGCGAGCCGCCAGCCGCCGGGCAACTTGGTCGCCGTGGTCGCGATCGAATCGAGGTCCGAGCCGGCGTCGGGCTCGGTCATGCAGACCGCGCCGATCTTGCGGCCCGCGAGCGCCGGCTTGAACAGCCGCTCGACGATGTCGGCGTTGCCGAGCATGTGGAGGAACTTGGTGCCCATCAGCGACTGCATCGCCGCCGCGCCGGCCAGCGACATCGAGCCGCGCGCGATCTCTTCGAGCGCCAGCGCGAATTCCGTCAACCCGAGTCCCGAGCCGCCGACCTCTTCCGGATAGCGCAGCCCGAAGAAGCCCAGCCCGCCGAGCTCGTCGAACAGCGCACGCGGGAACGCATGCGCCTCGTCGAGCGCCGCCGCCTGCGGAACGACGCGCTCGTCGACGAAGCGCGCGAACGCATCGCGGATCGCGCGCTGGTCGTCGGTCAGGTCGAAGTTCATGGCGTGTCCAGCTCCTGCTCGGTCATGCCGTAGTCGC
>JBLMVT010000188.1:0-6145 GCA_050256835.1 Betaproteobacteria bacterium
GCAGTGGCCAGCGCGATCAGCGGGTACAGCGCCCACTCGGGCGCCATCTCGTAGAACGGATTGGCCGCCTTCTCGGGGTGGTCGAGCAGCAGCGCGCCCTGGCCGAAGTAGTTGACGACCAACGCCGGCCCGACCAGGCCGAACCAGGCGAGCCGGATCGGCTTCTTGCCGAAGTGGCCCATGTCGGCGTACAGCGCCTCTGCGCCGGTCACGCACAGGACCACCGAGCCGAGAGCGACGAAGGCGATGTGCGGGTGGGTGGCCATGAAGCGCAGCGCGTGGTGCGGGCTGAGCGCCCACAGCACCGACGGGTGCTCGGCGACGTGCGGCAGGCCGAGCGCGATCAGCGCGACGAACCACAGTGTCATCACCGGCCCGAAGAAGCGTCCGATGCCGCCGGTGCCCAGGCGCTGCACGACGAACAGCGCCGTCAGCACCAGCAAGGTGATCGGCACGACGTAGTGCGAGAGGCCGGGCGCCGCCACCTTCAGGCCCTCGACCGCAGACAGCACGGAGATCGACGGCGTGATGACGCCGTCGCCGAAGAAGATCGAGGTGCCGAAGATGCCGATCAGCAGCAGCCGCTGGCGCAGCGCCGGCCGCTCGCGCACCGCCGTCGAGGCGAGCGCCAGCATGGCGATCAGGCCCCCCTCGCCGTTGTTGTCGGCGCGCAGGATCAGCCCCACGTATTTGATCGAGACGATGACCATCAGCGTCCAGAAGATCATCGACAGCACGCCGTAGATGTTGGCGGCGCTCATCGGCACGTGGCCGTGAGCGAACACCTCCTTCAGCGCGTACAGCGGGCTGGTGCCGATGTCGCCGTAGACCACGCCGACGGCGCCCAGCGTCAGGGCCGCGATGCTGGAGGCGTTGCGTCGGTCGCGCACGGAGCGCCGCGACGCCGGCGGCGCCGCGGGAGGCTGTTCGGGGGTGCGTATTGTGTTCCGCAGCATGATGCGCGGGATCACCCGTCCGCGGGTGCCGGGCGGGCCGAGGCCCTAGTCGTAGACCTCGGCGTCGGGGTCGGTCGCTTCCAGCTCGTAGCTGGCGGCGAGCATCGCCAGCCGCGCGATCACGCCGTACATGTAGAAGCGGTTGGGGGCGCTGGCGCCCGGCTTGACGCCCGGCCGCGTCAGGTGGCCGGCCTCGGCGAACGCCAGCGGCACGAAGCTCGCGCCCGGCGAATTCAGGTTCTCGTCGACGCCACGCTCGGCGTTGACGCGGTAGAAGCCGCCGACGACGTAGCGGTCGATCATGTAGACCACCGGCTCGGCGACGGCGTCGTTGACGCGCTCGTAGGTGGGCACGCCCTCCTGCAGGATGACCTCGCTCACCTCCTGGCCGTCCTTGATGACGCTCATCTTGTTGCGCGTGCGCCGGTTCAGCTCGGCCAGGTCCTTCGGGTCGCGCACGGTCATGATGCCCATGCCGTAGGTGCCGGCATCGGCCTTGACGATGACGAACGGCTTCTCCTGGATGCCGTATTCCTTGTACTTGCGGCGGATCTTGGCGAGCAGGGCCTCGGCGTTGCCCATCAGGCATTCGGCGCCGGTGCCGTCGCTGAAGTTGACCTCGCCGCAGCGCGCGAACAGCGGGTTGATCAGCCACGGGTCCATGCCGAGCAGCTTGGCGAACTTCTTGGCCACCTCTTCGTAGGCCTGGAAGTGGTTGGTCTTGCGCCGCACCGCCCAGCCGGCGTGCAGCGGCGGCAGCAGGTACTGCTCGTGCAGGTTCTCCAGCACGGGCGGGATGCCGGCCGAGAGGTCGTTGTTGAGCAGGATGGTGCAGGGGTCGAAGTCCTTCAGTCCGAGCCGGCGCTGCGTGCGCAGCAGCGGCTCGACGGTGAGCGACGAGCCGTCGGGCAGGGCGATCTCGGTCGGCGCCTTGATCGACTCGTCGAGCGTGCCCAGGCGGACGTTCAGCCCCGCCTGGTGGAAGATCTGCATCAGCCGCTGCACGTTGGCAAGGTAGAACGTGTTGCGGGTGTGCTTCTCGGGGATCAGCAGCAGGTTCTTCGCCTCGGGGCAGATCTTCTCGATCGCCGCCATCGCCGCCTGCACCGCCAGCGGCAGCATCTCCTCGGTCAGGTTGTTGAAGCCGCCGGGGAACAGGTTGGTGTCGACCGGCGCCAGCTTGAAGCCTGCGTTGCGCACGTCCACCGAGGTGTAGAACGGCGGCGTGTGCTCCATCCATTCGAGGCGGAACCAGCGCTCGATGGCCGGCATCGACTCCAGGATGCGCTGCTCCAGCTCGTTGATCGGGCCAGTGAGCGCGGTGATGAGGTGCGGGACCATGGCGGGCGCGGGGACGCGAAGGGAGCGAGGATTCTAGGCTCGGCAAGACGTAACAAAGGCCACCCCTCGCGGGGCGGCCTTCCGGGCCAGCAAGGGGGATGCCGCCCCGCTATCGGTGGTAGGCCGTCTCGCCGTGGCTGGCGATGTCCAGGCCCTCGCGCTCGTCCTCCTCGCTGACACGCAGCCCGAAGACGAGGTCGACGATCTTGTAGGCGACGAAGGCGACGGTGCCCGACCAGACGATGGTCAGGCCCACCGCCTTGGCCTGGATCAGCAATTGCTCCCAGATGCCGTTCGAGCCGACCGTGCCGGTGACCCAGTCGGTCACCAAGCCCGGGCCGCCGAGCGCCTGGTTGTTGAAGACCCCGGTCAGCAGGGCGCCGACGATGCCGCCCACGCCGTGCACGCCGAACACGTCGAGCGAGTCGTCGGCACCGAGGATCTTCTTCAGGCCGTTGACGCCCCACAGGCAGGCGAATCCGGCAGCGATGCCGACCACCAGCGCGCCCATCAGGCCGACGTTACCCGCGGCCGGCGTGATCGCCACCAGGCCGGCGACCGCCCCCGAGGCCGCACCGAGCATCGACGCCTTGCCCTTCATCAGCGCCTCGCCGACGCACCAGGCGAGCACCGCCGCCGACGTGGCCGAGAAGGTGTTCATGAAGGCGAGCACCGCCGAGTTGCCGGCCTCCAGCGCCGAACCGGCGTTGAAGCCGAACCAGCCAACCCACAGCAGCGAGGCGCCGACCATGGTCAGCGTCAGCGAATGCGGGGTGAACGACTCGCGGCCGTAGCCGACGCGCTTGCCGATCATGAAGGCACCGACGATGCCGGCCATCGCGGCGTTGATGTGCACCACCGTGCCGCCGGCGAAGTCGAGCGCGCCCCATTGCCAGGCCAGGCCCGCCTTGGCGTTCATCGCGTCGGCGACTTCCTTGCTCGCGTAGGCGTCCGGACCCATCCAGAACCACACCATGTGGGCGATCGGGGCGTAGGCGAAGGTGAACCACAGCGCCATGAACAGCAGCACCGCCGAGAACTTCACGCGCTCGGCGAAGGCGCCCACGATCAGGCAGCAGGTGATGCCGGCGAAGGTGGCCTGAAAGGCGGCGAACAGCAGCTCCGGGATGACGACGCCCTTGCTGAACGTTCCCGCCATCGCGAACGAACCGCTGGCCGGGTCGAACAGGCCCTTCAGGAACAGCCGGTCGGTGCCGCCGATGAAGGCGTTGCCCTCGCTGAACGCCAGGCTGTAGCCGTACAGGCACCACAGCACGACGATCATCGAGAACGTGACCATCACCTGCATCAGCACCGACAGCATGTTCTTGCTGCGCACCAGGCCGCCGTAGAACAGCGCCAGCCCCGGCACCGTCATCATGATGACGAGCAGGGTGGCGACGATCATCCAGGCGACGTCGCCCTTGTTGGGGACGGGCGCGGCGGCGGCGGCGCTCGACGCGAGGGCGGCGAGGACGAGCGATGCGATGAGCTTTCTCATGGAAGTCTCCGGGAGTCGTGAGGAGGCGGCGTCAGAGCGCTTCGCGCCCGGTCTCGCCGGTGCGGATGCGCACCACCTGTTCGAGCGCGCAAACGAAGATCTTCCCGTCGCCGATCTTGCCCGTGCGCGCCGAGGCCTCGATCGCCTCGATGACGCGATCGACGAGGGCGTCGTCGACCGCCGCCTCGACCTTCACCTTGGGCAGGAAGTCGACCACGTACTCGGCGCCGCGGTACAGCTCGGTGTGGCCCTTCTGCCGGCCGAAGCCCTTCACCTCGGTCACCGTGATGCCCTGCACGCCGATCGCGCTGAGGGCCTCGCGCACTTCGTCGAGCTTGAAGGGTTTGACGATCGCAGTCACCATCTTCATGGTCGTCTCCTGGCGGGGTGGATTCAGAACGTCTTCGACAGCGAGACGACGGCGCTGGTCTTGCCGCCGGCCCGCGTGAAGCCCGATTCGGCGGTGCGCAGCATGTCCTTCTCGGAGGGGCCGACGACGGCTGCACCGAGCGTCCATCCGGCAAGGTCCTTGGTCACGCCGAGCTTGACGTCGGACACGTTGTCCTTGTCAACGAACAGCTGGCCGATGCCGAACAGCTGGTGGCCGTTCTTGATCTTCTGGTAGCCGTAGTGCCCCTGCACGCCCCAGCCGTTGCCGAGGTCGAACGCCGCGTTGAGATCGAGGTACCACGAGCCCTTGGTGTCGACATCGCTCGCCGCGCTCGGCGGCTTGCCCAGTTCGAAGAACTTGGTCACCGCATACCAGTACTTGGCGGACAGCGGCCCGTACGAGGCGCCGACGTAGAGCTCGCCGTTGTCGATCTTCGTCGTACCCTGCGCGCCACTGCCCGGGTAGTCGTAGTAGTAGCCGCCGACGTCGTAGCCGACGCCGCCGATCTCGCCTTTGTAGCCGCCGTAGAAGTCCATCTCGAGGCTGGCGCCGTTGTACAGCCCCTGCTCGACGTTGGAGTTCCAGTTGCCGACATAGAAGCCGGACTTGTGCGCGAGGTCGAAGCCGCCCTGGAAGGCCGGCTTGTACCCCGTCTGCGTGAAACCGCGGAACCGATAGTCGCTGAACAGCCCGGCGTTGCCGGTGAAGGTCCAGTCCGCGGCCGGCTTGTCGTCGGCGAAGGCCGGCAGCACGCACAGGGCGAGCGCCGCCGCGGCGGCCAATCGGGTCGTCTGCATGGGTTCTCCTGAGGTTGAAGGTCGCTGCTTCGACCTCGGGATTCGCAGAAACCGTGCCACTGCCGTTGCCCCTGCAGGCTGCCCGCCGGTGGCGCCAATGCACCACGACACGCACCGGATCAGTGAAATCGGCGCGGCGATGCGCCAGACGCGTGCGCAAGCGGACCGAGGTCGCGCGTCAGGCTGTGGCTGGCCGCGGCGCGTTCGCGCGTCGCTTGCGCTCGCGCGGCGGCTTCGCCGGCACGGCCGCAGCAGGCAGCACCGGGATGACGCGGCGAGCGCCGGAGGGCAACTGCAGCAGCGTGCGCGCCGTCGATGCGGGCCGCACCGCGTCGGCCAGCGAGATGGCGTCGAGCTCGCGCATGAACGCCTCCAGCGCGCGATGGAAGCCGGCTTCGAGGCGGCACACCGGCCAGACCACGCACTGCGTGTGTTCGCCCTCGCGATGGCACTCGACGAGCCCGAAGTCGGGCTCGGCCTGGCGCACGACCGCGCCGACGTGGATCTGCTCGGGCGCGCGCGCCAGCCGCAGGCCGCCGCCGCGCCCCTGCACCGTCTGCACGAAGCCGGCGCGACCGAGGTCGTGCACGATCTTCATCAGGTGGTGCCGCGAGATGCCGTAGGCGGCGGCGATCTCGGGGATCGTCGCCAGGCGTCCGCTGCGCCAAGCGAGCGCGAGGTAGATCAGCACGCGCAGCGAGTAGTCGGTGTAGACGGTCAGTCGCATCGAAGCCGGCAAGCGGGGCGAACGGCCCGAGTCTAGGTCAGACCTGCTGCCGGCCGCCGCGCAGGCGCCGCGGCCGGCCGAACAGCGCGGGCCAGGTGACCGCCACCGCATAGGCGGCGCCGAGCGCACACAGCCAGACGCCGGTGCGCGACTGGTCGTCGATCAGGTAGCTGGCGCACAGCCGCTGCGGCGACGCCCAATAGCCCCAGCCGAAGCGCAGCAAGGTGGCGATCACCTCGACGTGGACGATCACCCGCGCCAGCGGCGGGCAGCGCGGCCACGACAACGCCAGCGCCGCACCGGCCAGCGGCCAGAGGACGAACTTGGCCAGCTCGTAGCGCGCGTCCTGCGTGGCCGCGTCGAGCACGCGCGGCAGCATCGACAGGCCCATCACGAAACCGAAGAGGATCAGCCCGGCCGCGCCGCCGCGCA
>JBLMVT010000189.1:0-5710 GCA_050256835.1 Betaproteobacteria bacterium
TTAGCATGAGCCGGCCTGCGCCTGGCGGCGCAGGCTGCCCTGCGGTGCTCGGCCTCGTGGCCCGCGGCATAACTCACTGCGCGACCTGCGGTCGCTGCGTTCGGACAGATGCCGCGAGTCAGTTCACGTGGCGCGCTGCGCGCGCTGGCCACGAGCCCTGCGCGCCTCGGCGGCTCATATGCGCTGCGCGACCTGCCCGTCCGCCCCTTTGCAGAACCGGTGGTGGCACTCGACGAACGCCACCGCCCTGGCCGAGCGGCAGGCGGTACCCGGGACGGGCGATTTAGTGGCGGCGAGAAGCGCAGCCTCGGGGTCGCCGCGCGCATCGAGGCGCGCGCGTCGTCAACTGACTCGCGGCATCTGTTCGAACGCAGCGACCGCAGGTCGCGAAGCGAGTTATGCCGCGCGACCCCGAGGCGAGCATCGCAAGCGAAGTCGGCCCGCGGGGCCGACCGCCAACGCATGAGCCCGGCCCGGGTACCGCCTGCCGCGACGCGCAAGACAGTCGCGCGGGCCCGCCCCGGGTACTGCCTGCCGCGAACGCGCCACTCGACCGACCGACCGCGAACGAGGATCAGCGCCCCAGCACCGCCAGCCACGCCGGCACGCTCACCATGCCGATCAGCGTCGACGCCGTCACCAGCCCCGCGACGAAACCGCCGTCGCCGCCCATGCGCGCGGCCAGCACGTAGCAGCTCGACGCCGTCGGCAGTGCAGCGAAGGCGAGCAGCATGGTCGCCTGCGCGGTCTGCAGGTCCAGCGCCGCGATCAGCGCCAGCGCGATCAGCGGCAGCAGCGCGTGGCGGATCGCGAGCAGGGCGGCCGCCAGCCCCGGCGCGTCGCGCAACCCTCCGGTCTTCAGCCCGGCGCCGACGGCCATCAGCCCGAGCGGCAGCGCGGCCAGGCCGATGCGCTGCAGGCTGATCGAGACGGGCTCGGGCATACGCAGGCCGGCGAGGTTGCCGACGAGCCCGGCGACGGTGCTCATGATCAGCGGGTTGCGCAGCAGCTCGCGCACGTAGGGCTGGCCGCCGTGGCGCGCTAGCGGCCACACCGCGCCGATGTTGGACAGCGGCACGCAGATCGCCACCAGCAGCGCGATCCAGGCCACGCCCTGCGCGCCGCCGAGCCTTTCCGCCAGCGCCAGCGCGACGTAGGAGTTGAAGCGGAACGCGCACTGAGCGCCCGAGGCATGGCGGCGCGCGTCGACGCCCGGCCACAGGCCGACCGCGTACGACAGCAATATGCCGCTGCCGACGATGGCGAGCCCGCTGCCCGCCAGCCGCGCCACCGCGGCCGGCTGCAGCGGGCTCTTCACGATCGAGGTGAACAGCAGCGCCGGGAACAGCAGGTAGTAGACGAGCCGCTCGACGCCGTCCCACACCGGGCGGTTCAGCGACGTCCAGCGGCAGACGACGAAGCCGCAGACGATGAGCAGAAAGTCGGGCAGGAGCAGCAGCACGGCTCGCGAGTGTGCCAGCGCCGCCGCGACAATCGGCCGATGACGACCGCGACGCGCGACGCCAGCCAGGCGAGCATCGACCGCTTCATCGACGCCGTCTGGCTCGAGGACGGGCTGGCCGCCAACACGCTGGCCGCCTACCGGCGCGACCTCGGCCTGTACGCCGACTGGCTGGCCGCCGGCGAACGCGAGGCGCCGCGCGCGATCGACGCCACGCGCGAGTCCGACCTGCTGGCCTACGCCGCGGCGCGCCACGCCGGCAGCAAGGCGACCAGCGCGAACCGGCGCCTCACGGTGTTCAAGCGCTACTTCCGCTGGGCGCTGCGCGAGCGGCTGCTCGAAGCGGACCCGACGCTGCGCCTGGCCCCCGCGCGCCAGCCGTTGCGCGTGCCCCGGACGCTGACCGAGGTGCAGGTCGAGGCGCTGCTCGCCGCGCCCGATGTCGGCACGCCGCTCGGCCTGCGCGACCGCGCCATGCTGGAGCTGATGTACGCCAGCGGCCTGCGTGTGAGCGAACTGGTCGGCCTGCGCTCGGTCCACCTCAGCTTGGCCGACGGGGCGCTGCGCGTCACCGGCAAGGGCAACAAGGAGCGTCTCGTGCCCTTCGGTGCCGAGGCGCACGCCTGGCTCGCGCGCTACCTGAAGGAGGCACGGCCGGCGATCCTCGGCGCGCGCCCGGCGCACGCGCTGTTCGTCACCGTGCGCAGCGCCGCGCCCGACGGCTCGATGACGCGCCAGGCGTTCTGGCAGCTCGTCAGGAAGTATGCGCGCCAGGCCGGCGTCGCCGTGCCGCTGTCGCCGCACACGCTGCGCCACGCCTTCGCGACGCACCTGCTCAACCATGGCGCCGACCTGCGCGCGGTGCAGCTGCTGCTCGGCCACAGCGACATCTCGACCACGCAGATCTACACGCACGTCGCGCGCGAAAGGCTGAAGGCGCTGCACGCGGCGCACCACCCGCGCGGGTGAGGAGGGCCGACCGCTACGGCGCCTCGCGCCGCTTCATCGCCAGGTACTCGGCGCGGCCGGTCTCGTGCAGTTGCTCGGGGTAGCGCTCGAGCGCGGCGTGGAAGCGCTCGAGCCGCCGCTCGAAGCGCTCGCGCGGCGGCGCGTCGAGCGTGGCAAGGAAGGCGTCGATGGCGAGGAAGTGGCGCATCGTGTTGCGCTCGGCGACGCCCTGGATGCCGTGGACGTGGAGCGGGCGTCCCTGCGCATCGTGTCCGACGACGCTGAAGCCGACCTTGTCGCGGCCCGCGCTCGCGAGATAGGCGCGCGTTGCCATGCGTGCGATCAGTCCGGGCTCGTAGGCATAGGACAAGTGGACGAAGGTCTGCCGCGTGCCGGGCGGCACGGCCTCGAAGCCGAGCCGGTAGTTGCGCGTGCCGACCGGCCCTTCGTCGGCCGCGAGGGTCACCGACAGGAAGTCCGGCCGGGCCGCCTGCACCGTGAAGCGGAACGTGACCGCCTGCGCCGCTTCGGGCGGGTCGGTATAGCGGCGCGCGACCGCGACCTCGAGCCGCCGGTCGGTCGCGTCGCCGGCGGGCGTGCAGCGCTTGATATTCGTCTGCAGCATCAGGATGTCGCACCAGTGCCCGGCGTGCTGCAGCCCGTGCTCACCGTGTCGAACGGTTCATCGGTCGGCGTCGACCACGCCGGCCGGTTCGTCGGCCGACGCGCTCGAGTGCAGCACGATCGGCCGCCCGAACGCGCTCTGCGCCAGCGCGTCCAGCAACTCGGCGTGCCACGCCTGCAGCGGACAGGGAACGTGCAGCCAGCTTAGGAACCGCCATGCTCCGCCGCCAGCATCGTGCGGCGGCTCGTGCTGTCGGCGATTGCCTACCCGCCTGCCTGCGACGCGCATCGGCAAGGAGTTGGAGAGGCGGACAATCGCGCCATCCCTTCCTGCGCCCGACCGCCGATGACCGACCCTGCCGCCCGCCCGCCGCTGCCCGACCGCCTGTCCACCGATCCGGCGAGTGCCCACCACGTCCCCGCCGTGTTCGAGCACCCGATCGGCATCCGCTTCAACGACCGCGAACGCCACGACGTCGAGGAGTACTGCATCAGCGAAGGCTGGGTGAAGGTGGCCGCGGGCAAGACGCGCGACCGCAAGGGCCAGCCGATGCTGATCAAGCTGAAGGGCAGGGTCGAGGCGTACTACCGCTGAGGCGGGCGGCTGATCGGGTGGGCGATCAGTCGAAGTGCAGCCTGGCGGCTACTGCCGCATGGTCCGAGGGCCACAGTCCCCCGTCGCCCGGCGGAAGCGTCTTGTCACCGATCGTGTTGCCGAGCAGTCTCATGTCCACGACACGCGAGGGCCGTGTGAGCGAGAAGATCAGATCGATTCGCTCATACAGCTGTGACCGGACATTGGCGAGATCTTCCTGCTGGCAGCAGGAGAAGCCCGCGTCGGCCTGCGGCCGCAGCATCCAGGCATCCGTGAAGCCGCTCGACGCGAACACCATGTACGGCGTCGGGGACGGCGGCGGTCCGGGAATGGTGTCCGCCGGGTCGGAGTTCATGTCGCCAGCGACGATCACCTTCTTCACGCCATCCCATGTCCCGAGGGCGGCGCCCGCCAGTTCTGCGGCCTGACCGACCTGCAGCAGGCGCGTCTGCGGCAGGTTCGGCGCCAGCAGGCGCTGCTCGAGATGCGTGGTGAACACGCGGTAGGCCTGACCGCTGACGGTCACGTCCACCGCCAAGAAGCCGCGTTCGATCGCGATGGCGCCCAGCGGCGTGGGGAACGGCGGCGGAGCAGTCACGAAATTGCACCCCTGGTCCGACGGCTTCGTACAGAAGCCCGAAGACACGAAGTTCACCGGTGACGCAGGCAGGCGGGTGTGGACCAGGATCGCATCGCGGTCGGCGACGGCAAGCAGCGCCGGGTAGCCATCGATCGTGAACGGGATCGCCGGGACGCTCATGTTCGTGACCCTGCCCGCGATGACGTACCGGCCGCGAAGGGCTGCGGCCGTGTCCACCAGGTGATCGGTGAATGCGGGCTTGATCGACGGGTCGTCGCACCCAGTGACGGGAACTTCCGGCACTCCCGGATATGGCAGGCAGCTGAATTCGAACGCTTCCTGCAGCCCGACCACGTCCGGGTTGCGCCGTGCGATTTCCGCGGCCAACGCCCGGACCCGCTCGACGGGGCGGGTTGCCGCGATCCTCCTGAGCGTGCTCACGACGGCGGCATTGAACGCGTCCGGATCGAACGGCGTCGCGGTCGCGGCGCCCAGCACGGGCGCGAGGTCGGCGCCGAGGTACTGGTTCTGGGTCATCACGTCGATTTCGGCCGCCGCGCACAGCGAAGCCGCGCCAAGCATTGCGCCGCCGACGACGCTCGATAGTGTCTTCATGGATTCTCCGCAATCAAGCCTGTTGACCATAGTCGATCGTCACAGACGACACCAGCGGACGCGGCAGTCCACGATGCGCGGTGGGATGCTGCCGCGTGGAGATCGACCGCGACCTTGCGTCGTGCCGCGAGTCCTATCCCCGCAGCGCGTCGAGCTCGTCGTCGTCGAAGCCGGCGGCGCGGCGCGCCTCGAGGTTGAACGGCGGCTTGAGGCGCGGCGCGGCGTGGCGCCGCGCCAGCTCGGCGTAGTGCGTCAGCGGGTCGAGTCCCGCGCGCAGGCAGAGGAAGCGGTACCAGCGGTTGCCGATCGCGACGTGGCCGATCTCCTCGCGCAGGATGACGTCGAGGATCGCCACCGCGCGCGCGTCGCCGGCGCGTGCCAGCCGCGCCTGCAGCGGCGGCGTGGCGTCGAGCCCGCGCGCCTCGAGCGTGCGCGGCACCAGCGCCATGCGCGCGAGCACGTCGACCTTGGTCTTCTCGGCCATCGCCCACAGGCCGTCGTGGGCGTCGAAGTCGCCGTAGGCGTGGCCCAGCGTCGCCAGATGCGCGGCGAGCAGCGCGTGGTGCCGCGCTTCCTCGCGCGCCACGCGCAGCCAGTCGAGGTAGTAGTCGGCAGGCAGGCCGGCGAAGCGCCAGACCGCATCGAGCGCGAGGTTGACGGCGTTGAACTCGATGTGCGCGATGGCGTGCAGCAGCGCCGCGCGACCCTCGACATTGAAGGGCGAGCGGCGCGGCAGCCGGTCCGGCGTCACGAGGCGGGGCCGCTCCGGGCGGCCCGGCAGACCGGGCGGCTCGGCCAGCCCGGTGCCGGGGTCGAGGTCGAGCGATGCGGGCTCGAGGCGCGCGACCGCTGCGCACTTCGCGGCCGGGTCGGCCAGGGCGAGCGC
>JBLMVT010000190.1:0-3457 GCA_050256835.1 Betaproteobacteria bacterium
CGTGCAGGAACTCGCCGCGGAACTCGATCGCCGGCGAATCGGTCCGCGCCTCGCGCACGACCCGCGCACCGCCCATCAGCTGGACCTCGCTCGCGTCGGCGTTGGACAGCGCGTGCCGCGCCGTGGCGGTGGTCACGCGGCCGTCCGGGGCGAAGGCGCGCAGGCGGACCTGGTCGACTTCGATCGTGTCGGTGTCGGGGTAGTGACGCAGCTCGTCGCCCTCGAGCTGCACCTTCAGCCGCCCGTCGGGCGCGAAGCGCTGCACCAGGAACTGACGCATCGTGTAGTCGGGTTCGTGGCGGGGCGCCGGCACGGCCGTCGTGCCCTCGGGAGACGGCGTGTTCTTGACCAGCCACCAGGTGCCGAGCGCGAGCAGCGCCATCAGCAGCAGCGGCAGGTAGGCGGCGAGCGCCTCGCGCACGCGCCACAGCCAGGGCACCTGCGCGGCGGGCGCAGCGGGCGCGAGCGCGGCCATCGTCAGGCGCCGTCGAGCGTGACCGGCCGGCTCTCGAGCAGCGCCGCGTAGCGACCCGCGGCGACGAGCAGCAGGTCGCAGAACTCGCGTGCCGCGCCGTGGCCGCCGCCGGCCCGCGTCACGTGATGAACCCGCGAGCGCACCTCGGCGTGGGCATCGGCCGGCGCGCAGGAGAAGGCGGCGCGCTGCAGCAGCGGCAGGTCGGGCCAGTCGTCGCCGATCGCCGCCACCGCGTCCCAGCCGACGCCGAGCGCGGCGAGCAGCGGCTCGGCGGCGGCCAGCTTGTTCTCGACGCCGCAGGCCGAGTGCGCGATGCCGAGGTCGGCCAGTCGGCGGCGCAGCGCCGGCGAGTCGCGGCCGCTGACCACCACCGGCACGATGCCGCCGCGCGCCAGCAGCTTCAGCCCGTGGCCGTCCTGCGTGCTGAAGGCCTTGAACGTCTCGCCGTCGGGCCCGACGTAGATGCGCCCGTCGGTGAGCACGCCGTCGACGTCGAACAGCGCCGCTCGCAGGCCGAGCCCGGCGCCCTGCGCGGCGAGCAGCACCCCCGGCGGGAACGACAGCGCGGGGGACGTCGCGGCCATCGCTCAGATCACCTTGGCGCGCATCAGGTCGTTCGAGTTGAGCGCGCCGACCAGCCGGCCGTCGGCATCGACGACGAGCACGCTGGTGATGCGGTGCGCCTCCATCAGCTCGGCCGCCTCGACCGCCAGCGCGTCCTCGCGCACCAGCTTCGGGCCCACGTGCATCACCTCGCGCGCGGTCAGCGCGCGCAGGTCGCGGCCCTGCTCGACCAGCCGGCGCAGGTCCCCGTCGGTGAAGATGCCGAGCACCCGGCCGTCGGCGTCGGCGACCGCGGTCGCGCCCAGCCCCTTGCGCGTCATCTCGCGCATCACCTCGACGAACGGCGTGTCGGGCGCGACGGCGGGGACGTCGTCGCCGCGGCGCATCAGGTCGCGCACGTGCATCAGCAGCTTGCGGCCGAGCGCGCCGCCCGGATGCGAGCGCGCAAAGTCCTCCTCCGCGAAGCCGCGCGCGTCGAGCAGCGCGACGGCGAGCGCGTCGCCGAGCGCCATCTGCGCGGTGGTGCTCGCGGTCGGCGCGAGGTTGAGCGGGCAGGCCTCCTGGTCGACCGCGCTGTCGAGCACGAGGTCGGCGTGCTGCGCGAGCGACGAGTCGGCGCGGCCGGTCATTGCCACGAGGGTGACATCGAGGCGCTTGAGCATCGGCAGGATGGTGCCGATCTCCTCGCTCTCGCCCGAGTTGGAGATGGCGAGCACGACGTCGCCGGCGGCGACCATGCCGAGGTCGCCGTGGCTCGCCTCGCCGGGGTGGACGAACAGCGCCGGCGTGCCGGTCGACGCCAGCGTCGCGGCGATCTTGCGCCCGACGTGGCCGCTCTTGCCCATGCCCATCACGACCACGCGGCCGCGGCACTCCAGCATGGCGCGCACCGTGCGCGCGAAGCCCTCGCCCTGCCGCGCCTTCAGCCCGAGCAGCGCCTGCGCCTCGATGTCGAAGGTGCGCTCGGCCAGCGCCAGTGCGCGCGCCGCGTCGAACGCCACGGGGTCGGGCTGCGCGCGGGTGTCCCTTAGCATTGGCCGATTCTAGGTCCGCCCCCATGGCCACCACGCTGGAGCTCGTGCTGCTGTACCTCGTCGCCGCGGTTGCGGGCGTCGTGCTGTGCCGCAGCTTCCGGCTGCCGCCGATCGTCGGCTACCTGGCGGTCGGCGTCGTTATCGGCCCCAACGCAATGGCGCTGGCGCGCGATGCCGAGGGCGTGCGGCGGCTCGGCGAGTTCGGCGTCGTGTTCCTGATGTTCGTGATCGGGCTCGAGTTCAACCTGCCCAAGCTCAAGAGCATGCGCCGGCTGGTGTTCGGGCTGGGCTTCAGCCAGGTGGCGCTGACCATGCTCGCCGCGGTGTTCGGCAGCCTCGCGCTGGCCGCGCTGTACGACCTGCTGCGCCTGCCGCCGCATACGCTATCGAGCCTGAGCTGGGAGAGCGCGGTCGCGCTCGGCGGCGCGCTGGCGATGAGCAGCACGGCGATCGTCGGCAAGCTGCTCGCCGAGCGGCTGGAGCTCGAGACCGAGCACGGCCGGCGCGTGATGGGCGTGCTGCTGTTCCAGGACCTGGCGGTGGTGCCGCTGCTGGTGCTGATCCCTGCGCTCGGCTCGTCGCCGGGAGAGCTGGCGCGCGAGTTGGGGCTGGCCACGCTGAAGGCCTCCGCGCTGCTCGCCGTGCTGCTGGTCGGCGGGCAGCGTGTGATGCGCTGGTGGCTCACGCTGGTGGCGCGGCGCAAGAGCGAGGAGCTGTTCGTGCTCAACCTCCTGCTGGTCACGCTCGGGCTGGCCTGGCTGACCGAGCACGTCGGCCTGTCGCTCGCGCTCGGCGCCTTCGTGGCCGGCATGCTGATCGCCGAGACCGAATACAAGCACCAGGTCGAGACCGACATCCGGCCGTTCCACGACGTGCTGCTAGGCCTGTTCTTCATCACCATCGGTATGCGGCTGGACGTGCAGGCGGTGCTGCGGCAGTGGCCGCTGGTGCTGATGCTGACGGTGCTGCCGGTGGCGTTCAAGCTGGCGCTCGTCACCGCGCTGGCCAAGGCGTTCGGCGCGGCCACCGGCGTGGCGCTGCGCACCGGCCTGTACCTCGCGCAGGCCGGCGAGTTCGGCTTCGTGCTGCTCACGCTGGCCACCGACCAGCGCCTGCTGCCGCCGCAGCTGCAGCCGCCGGTGCTGGCCAGCATGGTGCTGTCGATGCTCGCCACGCCGCTGATCGTGCTGGCCAGCAACCGCATCGTCATGCGGCTGGCCGCCAGCGACTGGCTGATGCAATCGGTGGCGATGACGACGATCGCGCGGCGCGCGATGAACACCGCCGGCCACGTGCTGATCGCCGGCTACGGCCGCAGCGGCCAGAACCTGGCGCGCATCCTCGAAGGCGAGGGTATCCCGTACATGGCGCTCGACCTCGACCC
>JBLMVT010000191.1:0-3678 GCA_050256835.1 Betaproteobacteria bacterium
ACACCGGCGGTCGGGGCGACATCGAGGCCTGGTACGCCGGGGTCGTCGAGAAGTACCTGAACGTCGCGCCGGCGCGCGAGTCGAGCGTCATCAACGTCAGCTACAAGGCAGGCGACCCGCAGACGGCGGCGGCCGTGGCCAACGGCTTCGTCAAGGCCTACATGGACACCACGGTCGAGCTGCGCAACGACCCCGGCAAGCGCTACTCGAGCTTCTTCGATGCGCGCGCCAAGGACCTGCGCGACAAGCTCGACGCGGCGCAGGCCAAGCTGTCGGACTACCAGAAGAAGAACGGCATCATCGGTGGCGACGACCGGCTCGACATCGAGACGCAGCGCCTGAACGAGCTGTCGACCCAGCTCGTCACGCTGCAGGCGATCGCCGCCGAGTCGGAGGCACGAGGTGCGCAGGCGCGCTCGCAGAGCGAGCGCATGTCCGAGGTGCTCAACAATCCGGTGGTCGGCTCGCTGAAGGCGCAGATCTCGAGCCAGCAGGCGCGCCTGTCCGAACTGAACAACCGGCTCGGCGAGAACCATCCGGCGGTGCAGGAAGCCAAGGCCAACCTGGCCGCGCTGCACAAGCGGCTCGACCAGGAAGTCTCGCGCGTGTCGGGCAGCGTCGCGGTCGGCAACACCGTCAACCGCTCGCGCGAGGCCGAGGTGCGCGCGCTGCTCGAGGCGCAGCGCAACAAGCTGCTCAAGCTGCGCGGCCAGCGCGACGAGGTCGCCGTCCTGCAGCGCGACGTCGATGCCGCCCAGAAGGCCTACGACGCGGTCGTGCAGCGGCTCAACCAAACCAGCCTGGAGAGCCAGACCACCGCGACCAACGTCTCGGTGCTGACCCCGGCCGTGCCGCCCGCCGAGCCGTCGTCGCCGAAGATCCTGCTCAACACGCTGTTCTCGATCGTCATCGGCATCGCGCTGGCGATCGTCGCCGCGTTCTCGATGGAATGGCTGGACCGCCGCGTGCGCACCAGCGAGGACGTCTTCACCGCGCTCGACCTGCCGATGCTCGGCGTGCTGCCGCCGCCGCAGGCGCGCCGCCTGCAGGGCGCGGCCAGCCGCGGCGCCATGATCCCGCGCCGCGTGCTGGCGCGACTGCCCCAACAACAACCGCGAGGCGCCTGACCGGGCGGAACCAAAGATATGGCCACCTTCCGCGATTCCGGCGCCGCCGCGCGCCTGCAGCCGGTGCCGCCGGCGCAACCGGCCGACGCCGACTTCCACGACACGCAGGACCTGCGCGACCGCTCGATCGGCGACATCATCCGCGAGGCCAAGGGCCTGACCGACGCGCAGGTCGAGCGCATCCTCAAGTACCAGCGCGACCACGGCCTGCGTTTCGGCGAGTCGGCGGTCGCGCTCGGGCTGGCCAGCGACGACGACGTGCTGTTCGCGCTGGCGCAGCAGTTCCACTACCCTTACGCGCCCGAGAACCGGCGCCTGCTCAACCCCGAGCTGGTGACCGCGGCGCGGCCCTTCTCGCAGCAGAGCGAGGCGTTCCGGGCGATCCGCAGCCAGGTGATGATGCGCGTCTTCAACGGCGAGGACCAGCGCCGCGCGCTGGCCATCGTCAGCGCCAACTCGGGCGACGGCAAGACGTTCTTCACCGCCAACCTGGCGACCGTGCTGTCGCAGCTCGGCGGGCGCACGCTGGCGGTCGACGCCGACATGCGCGGCCCGCGCCTGCACGAGGTGTTCGGCGTGCCGGGCACCTCGGGCCTGTCGGGGCTGCTGTCGGGGCGCGCCGAATCGAACGTGATCGTGCAGGTGCCCGACCTGCCGAGCCTGTTCCTGCTGCCGGTCGGCATCACGCCACCGAACCCGCAGGAGCTGGTCGAGCGTCCGGCCTTCGGCATCCTGATGCGCGAGCTGCTGCTCAAGTTCGACCACGTCGTGATCGACACGCCGGCCGCCGAGTACGGCGCTGACTCGAGCGTGGTCGCGGCCAAGGCGGGCGCCGCGCTCGTCATCGCGCGGCGCGGGCTGACGCGGCTGGGCGCGCTGCAGGACCTGGTCGCCAACCTGTCGGACACGCCGGCGCGGCTCGCCGGCGTGATCATGAACGAGTACTGACCCGCTCTCGGGTCCGTCACCGCATGTGTGGCATCGCGGGTTACCGCTTCCTCGGCGCGCGCCCGGCTGACGCGACCGGACGGCTGCGTGCGGCCGTCGCCAGCCTCGACCACCGCGGCCCCGACGACCGCGGCCTGTGGGAGGAGGGCGGCGCCGGCCTGGGCTTCGCGCGGCTGGCCATCCTCGACCTCACGCCGCACGGCCACCAGCCGATGCTCTCGGCCGACGGCCGCTGGGCGATGGTGTTCAACGGCGAGGTCTATAACTTCCGCGAGCTGCGCCGCCAGCTCGGGTCGCTCGGCCATGCGTTCGCCGGCAGCGGCGACTCCGAGGTCGCGCTGGCCGCGTTCGCCGAGTGGGGAATCGAGGCGGTGAGGCGCTTCGTCGGCATGTTCGCGATCGCGCTGTGGCACCGGCCGAGCGGCCGGCTGCATTTGCTGCGCGACCGCCTCGGCGTCAAGCCGCTGTACTACGCGTTCGACGGCCGGCGCCTCGCCTTCGCCTCCGAGCTTAAGGCGATCCGCGCGTTCGAACCGCACCGGCGCTTCGCGGTCGACCGGGCGGCGCTGGCCGACTTCCTGCGCTACGGCTACATCGCCGCCCCGCGCACCATCTACGAGGGCGTGTTCAAGCTGCCGCAGGCGCACCGGCTCGAGCTCGATGCCGACGGAACGAAGCGCCTGTACCGGTACTGGTCGGCCGAGGACGCGGTCGGCCGTGGCGAGTCGCGCTCCGAGGAGCAACTCGCCGACGAGCTGGAGGCGCTGATGGTCGACGCCTTCGGCCTGCGGCTGATCGCCGACGTGCCGGTCGGCGTGTTCCTCTCCGGCGGCCTCGACTCGTCGGTGGTCGCGGCGATCCTGCAGAAGCACGGCGGCCAGCGCATCCGCACCTTCACGATCGGCTTTTCGGAGGGCCGGTTCGACGAGTCGCAGCATGCCGCGCGCGTGGCCGAACACCTCGGCACCGAGCACGCCAGCCGCACGCTCGACGTCGGCGAGGCCAGGCGGCTGCTGCCGCAGTGGGGCGACCTCTACGACGAGCCGTTCGGCGACTCGTCCGGCCTGCCGACGCTGCTCGTCTCGCGCGTCGCCGCCGAGCAGGTCAAGGTCGTGCTGTCGGCCGATGGCGGCGACGAGCTGTTCTCCGGCTACAACGCCTATGGCACTGCGCTGGCGCGGCAGACGCGACTCGAGTCGGTGCCGCGCGTCGTGCGGCGCGCGACCTCGACGGTGACGAGCGCGCTCCAGGTGGCGCGCGTCGACGAGTGGCTGTCGACGCTACCCTGGCTCGGCGAGACGGGCCACCGCGTGCGCCAGGTCACCTCGGGCCGGTTGCGCAAGATCGACGAGCGCATCGGGGCGCAGACCATCGGCCAGGTGTTCGACGACGGCATGGCCGCGTTCGGCCTGGCCGAGCTGGGCAAGCTGGTCGGGCACGCCGCGCCCACCCGACCGCTGGCCGACATCTACCCCGGCGAGCCCGGCGAGCAGATCGCGCTGTGGGACCTGCACCACTACATGTCCGAGGACATCCTCACCAAGGTCGACCGCGCGACGATGCGCACCAGCATCGAGGGCCGCGAGCCGCTGATCGACCACCG
>JBLMVT010000192.1:0-3133 GCA_050256835.1 Betaproteobacteria bacterium
TCGGACCTGGCGCGCCGCGCGCGGCAGGCGCGTCGCCAGCAGCGCCAGGCGCAGCCGCTCGCGGCCGAGCCACTGGCTCGGACGAACGAGATGGGCGGCCGCCCGGTCGAGCCGCTGCTGCAGGGTGTCCAGCCGGTGGCGCGCGGCGCGTTCGACGCGCCGCTCGAGGGCTGCCAGATGGTCCAGCAGCTTGGCGTGCGCCGGCGCCACCAGTTCGGCGCCGACGCTCGGGGTCGGCGCGCGCACGTCGGCCGCCAGGTCGGCCAGCGTGACGTCGGTCTCGTGGCCGACCGCCGACACGACCGGCAGTTCGGAGCCGGCGATGGCCCGCACCACGCGTTCGTCGTTGAACGCCCACAGGTCCTCGAGCGAGCCGCCACCGCGGCAGACCAGGATCGCGTCGACCTCGGCGCGCCGGTTCGCCTGGCCGATCGCGTCGACCAGCCCGGCCGGCGCGTCGGGGCCCTGCACCGCGCTCGGGTAGACGACCACGCCGACGTGCGGTGCGCGGCGCTCGAACACGCTCAGCACGTCGTGCAGCGCGGCTGCCCCGAGCGAGGTGACGACGCCGATCGCGCGCGGGTGCGCCGGCAGCGGGCGATGCCGCGTCGGGTCGAACAGGCCCTCGGCCTGCAGCTTCGCCTTCAGGCGCAGGAACTGCTCGTACAGCGCACCGGCGCCAGCGGGCTGCATGAACTCGACGATGAACTGCAGTTCGCCGCGCGGCTCGTACATCGCCAGCCGGCCGCGCAGCTCGACCAGCTGGCCCTCGCTCGGCGCGAACGCAAGCAGCTGGCCGGCACGCCGGAACATCGCACAGCGCAGCAGCGCCGCCGCGCCGTCGGCGTCCTTGAGCGCGAAGTAGCAGTGGCCGCTGGCGGCACGCGTGAAGGCCGACAGTTCGCCGCGCACGGTGCAGGCGGCGAAGCGCGCGGCGAGCGCATCGGACACGGCGTCGACCAGTGCAGCCACGCTCCAGACGAGCCGTGGCTGTGGCATCAGCCCCATGCTGCTCCGCGGCAAGAACTCCACAGGCGGCGGCCAACGTAACGATCGACGCAAACCTCTGTCACAAGGCTGTCACAGTGGCGCAAGTCCTTGAAAGTCGACAAGATTCCGCTGCCTAAAGTTTGCGCATTCTGAGCCGGCGCCCGATTTCGCGCGCCTTGCTGCCTGCTTGCCGGCGCTTGCCCACAATGTTTTCCACAGTTGTGGTGGATTGCCGCCTCGGCCGCATCGAAGCCTTGCACGTCGTGCGGAGCGTGCGACCCTTCGCGCCATAATCGCCGGGCCAAAAATCCGCCGCGCCGAAAGGGCCCCGCCTTTGTTTTCGATCATACAAGCCGCCGGCTGGCCGATCTGGCCGCTGATCCTGTGTTCGATCGTCGCGCTGGCGCTCATCATCGAGCGGCTGGTCAGCCTGCGCAGCCAGCGCGTCGCGCCGCCACGCCTGCTCGACGAGGTGATCTCGGTCACCCGCGCCTCGCTGCCCAACGCGGATGTCGTCAACAAGCTGGCCGACAACTCGGTGCTGGGCCGCGTCTTCGCCGCCGGCCTGCGCGCGGTGATCGCCGACCCGCGGCTCAACGAGGACGGGCTGCGCATGGCCTTCGAGTCGGCCGGGCGCGCCGCCGTGCACCGCCTCGAGCGCTACCTGAACGCGCTGGGCACCATCGCCTCGGCCGCGCCGCTGCTCGGCCTGTTCGGCACCGTGGTCGGCATGATCGAGATCTTCGGTTCGCAGGCGCCGACCGGCAGCAACCCGGTGCTGCTCGCCCACGGCATCTCGGTGGCGCTGTACAACACCGCGTTCGGTCTGGTCATCGCCGTGCCGTCGCTGATGTTCTACCGCTACTTCCGCGGCCGCGTCGACGAGTTCACGATCGACCTCGAGCAGGCCGCCGAGCGGCTGGTGCCGCACCTGCTGCGCTTCTCGGTCACGCGCCACACGGCCCATTGATCGCGCGACGATGAACTTCCGCAAGCACCCAGCCGAGGAACCGGAGATCAACCTGATCCCGTTCATCGACGTGCTGCTGGTGATCCTGATCTTCCTGATGCTGTCGACCACCTACTCCAAGTTCACCGAGCTGCAGGTCAGCCTGCCGGTGGCCGACGCCGAGAAGTCGAAGGACTACCCGCACGAGATCATCGTCGCCGTCTCGGCCGACGGCCGCTACGCCGTCAACCGCAGGCCGGTAGACGGCCGCAGCGTCGAGCTGCTCGCCGCCGAGCTGCGCGCCGCCGCCGGCGACAACCGCGACGCCGTGCTGATCGTCTCGGCCGACGCCACCGCCGCCCACCAGTCGGTGATCAACGTGCTCGACGCCGCGCGGCGCGTCGGCCTGGCGCGACTCACCTTCGCGACGCAGGCGTCGCAGGGCGCGCACTGAGCGAGTCGGCGCCCGCGCTCCCGATGCGCGGCCTCGCCGCCGCCTGGCTCGACCGCGGCACGCTGGCGCGCCTGCTGTGGCCGCTGTCGCTGCTCTACGGTTGCGCCTGGGGCGCGTACCGTGCGCTCCATCGGCTCGGCTGGCGGCGCCGCGAGCGGCTGCCGGTGCCCGTGGTCGTAGTCGGCAACCTGATCGCCGGCGGCGCGGGCAAGACGCCGACGGTGATGGCCGTCGTCGGGCTGCTGCGCCGCGCCGGCTGGACGCCCGGCGTCGTGTCGCGCGGGTACGGCCGGCGCGAACGGACGCTGCGCGAGGTCGCGCCGACGAGCACAGCGCGCGAGGTCGGCGACGAGCCGCTGCTGATCCACCTGCGCACGCACGCGCCGCTGGTCGTCGGCCCCGCCCGTGTCGCGGCGGCGCGCCTGCTGCTGCAGCGCCATCCGGACGTCGACGTGGTCGTCTCCGACGACGGCCTGCAGCACCTGGCACTGGCGCGCGACGTGTCGGTGATCGTGTTCGACGAGCGCGGCGCCGGCAACGGCTGGCTGCTGCCTGCCGGGCCGCTGCGTGAACCGATGCCCGCTACACCGCCTCCGGCCAGCCTCGTGCTCTACAACGCGAGCGCGCCGAGCACGCCGCTCGCCGGCCACCTGACGGCGCGGCGGCTCGCCGGCGCGGTCGGCCTCGAGCGCTGGTGGGGCGGCGAGCCGCCGTCGACCCCGGCCCTGCAGCGGCTGGCC
>JBLMVT010000193.1:0-6493 GCA_050256835.1 Betaproteobacteria bacterium
GCAGTCTAGGGCCTGCGCAGGCCGCCGGCGCGCGGCGGGCCGGGCGCCCGCGCGGCGGCCGGTGGCCTTCCGGTACCATCGCGCCTGTCTCGCGTCGGACGCCGGCCTTTCGCGGCCCGGCCGTGGCGCTTCCGTCGCCCCGGCGCCCTTTCCGGCTCTTCCATGGCAGCGTCCCGCCCGTCCCGCATCCCCCCTGCATTCGATCTGTCGTGCCGCGCCGCCTGGCGCGTGCTGGCCGCCACCGTGCTCGCGCTGCTGCTCGGGGCGGCCTGGGCGCAGGGCGTGACCGACGAGAACGCGCCGAGCGGCGGCAGCTTCAACACGCCGGGCTATCCTGCAGCCAACGGCACGCGCGCCCTGCCGCCGAACACGGGCGCCTTCGGCACGCAGCAGCAACAGCCCGCGCCGGGCATGCAGGGAGCGCTGCCGTCGCTGCGCAATGTGCCGTCGTCCCAACCCGCGCCGACCGCCCAGCCGCTGACGGGATTCGGCCGCCGCATCGAGCCGCCGCCCAAGCCGAGCGAGTTCCAGAAGTTCGTCGAGGCCGCGACCGGCCGGCTGCTGCCGGTGTTCGGCTCGCGCTTCTTCAGCGAGGCGCAGGACACCGGTTTCGGCGCGCTCGACAACGTGCCCGTGCCCGCCGATTACGTGGTCGGCCCGGGCGACGAGGTGATGGTGCGCGCCTGGGGCTCGATCGACGTCGACTACCGCACGACGGTCGACCGCAACGGCCAGCTCAACCTGCCCAAGGTCGGCAGCTTCACCGTGGCCGGCGTGAAGGCGTCCGACCTGGAGCGCCACCTGCGCGCGCAGATCGGACGCCTGTACACCAACTTCAACCTCAACGTCACGCTCGGCCAGCTGCGAGGCATCAAGGTGTTCGTGGTCGGCCCGGCCGAGCGTCCCGGCGTGTACACGCTGCCCAGCCAGTCGACGCTGCTGTCGGCCGCGGTGGCCGCAGGCGGGCCGGGAGCGAACGGCTCGATGCGCAGGCTGTCGCTTCGCCGCGAAGGCAAGGTGATCTCCGAGCTCGACGTCTACGACTTCCTGGTGCAGGGCGACAAGAGCCGCGACGTGCAGCTCGCCTCGGGCGACGTGGTCGTGTTCCAGCCGGTCGGGCCGCGCGTGGCGCTGACCGGCGCGCTCGACACGCAGGCCGTCTTCGAGCTGAAGTCGGCCGAGGAGCCGCTGGGTCAGGTGCTGCGCTACGCCGGCGGCACGCCGGTGCTGGCCAATCCGCACAAGGCCCAGCTCGAGCGCATCGATCCGGCGCAGCCGAAGGCCGCGCGCTCGGTCGAGCAGTTCGCGCTCGACGCCACCGGACTGGCCAAGCCGCTGCGCGACGGCGACGTGCTGACGCTGCTCGAAATCAGCCCGCAGTTCGCCAACGCCGTCACCCTGCGCGGCCACGTCGCCCAACCGCTGCGCTACGCGTGGACACCGGGCATGCGCATCCGCGACCTGATCCCCGACAAGGACGCGCTGATCTCGCCCGACTTCTATCGCCGCAAGAACCTGCTGGTGCAGATGATCGACGACGAGGAGCGGACGACGACGACGCGCCCGCGCGACATGGCGCGGCGACCGACCGCGGCGGACGAGACGGGCCTCGAGCGTGCGCGCGAGCCGGCGGACACGACGCGCATGGAAGCGCAGCCGCCCTATGCGACCCCCGGCGCGCGCCGCCTTCCGGGCGATTTCGCGGCGTCCGACCAGCCGCTCGAGACGCTGCCGCGGACGACGACGCAGCCTTCGATGCAGCGCGCGCCCGCCGGGACCGAGCGCGCCGACGAGCGCCGCCCGGCGCGCCGCCGTACCCCGGCGCCGCTGTTCGACGACCTCAACTGGGACTACGCGGTGATCGAGCGGCTGAACAAGGCCGACCTGTCGACCCAGGTCATCCCGTTCAACCTCGGCGCGGCGGTGCTGCGCAACGATCCGTCGGCCAACGTCGAGCTGCTGCCCGGCGACGTCGTCACCGTGTTCAGCCAGAAGGACATCCGAGTGCCGGTGGCGCGGCAGACGCGGCTGGTGTCGATCGAGGGCGAGGTCGTCGCGCCCGGCGTCTACCAGCTCGAGGGCGGCGAGACGCTGCGCCAGTTGATCGCGCGCGCCGGCGGCTTCACGCCGCAGGCGTACGTCTACGGCCTCGAGTTCACGCGCGAGGAGGCGCGCGCGCGCCAGCGCGACAACCTGTCGGCGGCGATCGCGCGGCTGGAGGCGCTGTCGGCCACGCAGGCGGCACGCGACGCGGCCAACCGGCGCGACGACCCGAGCGGTGCCAGCAGCGCCGCGGTCAGCAACGCCGTCACGCAGGCGCAATTGGCGCGTCTCACCCGCCTGCAGCCGAACGGCCGCATCGCGCTCGAACTCGACCCGCAGGACGGCGGCGTCGCCAGCCTGCCCGACGTGCCGCTGGAGAACGGCGACCGCATCACGGTGCCGGCGCGGCCGGGCTTCGTCACCGTCGCCGGCGCGGTGGTCAACAGCAACGCCTTCATCTGGAAGCCCGAGCGCACGGTCGGCGACTACCTGCGCATCGCCGGACTCGACGAGTCCGCCGAGCTGGACTACACGTTCATCCTGCGCGCCGACGGCACGGTGACCAGCGCGCAGGACAAGCGTGGCGTGTTCGGCTTCGGCGGCGGCCTGCAGTCGGCCCGGCTGTATCCGGGCGATGCGGTGATCGTGCCCAACCAGCTCGACTACGAGACCTGGGGCCGCGCCCTGGTGCGCAACCTGAAGGACTGGTCGCAGATCTTCTCGCAGTTCGGTCTCGGCATCGCGGCGATCCACAGCCTCAACAAGTGACATGAACGCGAGCGATCCGCAGCGCGATCCGGCCGCCTGGGCGGCGGCGCACGAGGCCGAGGACGACGAGCCGGGCGTCTCGCTGCTCGAGCTGCTGACCTGGATCGGCCAGGGCAAGAAGCTGATCGCCGGCGTCACCGTCGCGGTCGCGCTCGGCGCGGTCGGCGTGTCGCTGCTGCTGCCCAACGAGTACACGGCGCGCGTCACCATGCTGCCGCCCGGCTCGCAGCAGCAGAGCTCGTCGGGGGCGGCGCTGGCCGCGCTCGGCGCGCTCGGCGGCCTGGGCGGACTGTCCGGGCTGGCGGCCAAGACGCCCGACGAGCTGTACGTCGCGCTGCTGAAGAGCGACAGCCTGCAGCGCGCGCTCGCCGACCGCTTCGACCTGAAGGCGCGCTGGGAGGTGAAGACCTACGAGGAGCTGCGCAAGGCATTCCCGCAGCACGTGCGCGTCAGCGCCGACAAGAAGTCGGGCGTGATCGCGGTCGAGGTCGACGACGAGCAGCCGGCCTTCGCGGCCGACCTCGCCAACGCCTACACGAGCGAGGTCGCGAAGCTGCTGTCGCGGCTGGCGGTGACGGAAGCGCAGCAACGCCGCGTGTTCTTCGAGCAGCAGCTCAAGGACACCAAGGAGAACCTGGTCAAGGCCGAGCAGCACCTGCGCGAGGTGCAGGAGAAATCGGGCGTGATCGTGCTCGACAAGCAGGCCGAGGCGCTGATCAACAGCGCCGCGCTGCTGCGCGCGCAGATCGCCGAGCGCGAGGTCCAGCTCAAGGTCCTGCGCACCGGAGCCACCGAGCAGAACCCCGACGTGCAGCGACTCAGCTCGGAACTCGCCGCGATGCGCTCCGAGCTGGCGCGGCTGGAGTCGAGGCAGGGCGGCAACGGCAGCGCGATCGACCTTCCCGTCGGCAAGCTGCCCGAGGCCGGCATCGAATACGTGCGTGCGCGGCGCGACCTGAAGCTGCAGGAGGCGCTGCTCGAGAGCATGCTGCGCCAGTACGAGATCGCCAAGCTCGACGAGGCCAAGGAGGGCCCGGCGCTGCAGTCGGTCGACGTCGCGCTGCCGCCGGACCGCAAGAGCAAGCCCCAGCGCGCGCTGATCGTGCTGGCGAGCACGCTGCTCGAGCTGCTCGCCAGCAGCGCCTGGGTCGTCGTGCGCCGCTACAACGCGCAGGCCCGCGAGAGCGACCCGGAGCAGGCGGCCGCCTGGGACTCGTTTACGCGGGCCTGGCGCTGGCGGCGCTGAGCCGCTCAGCGGCGAGGTCAGCCCCGGCCTTCGGCGACTCGGCAAAGCCGAGCACGACCCTGCGGGTCGTGGCCTTCTGGCTGCGGCCCGCGCGCTATCGCGCGCTTCACATCGCTTGCGCGATGTGAAGCCTGCGCCGGAAGAAGTCAGCTCCGGCCTTCGGCCGGCTCGGCAAAGCCGAGTACGACCCTACGGGTCGTGGCTGACTTCTTCTCGATCTTCGTGACGACGACGGGGCCGATGTCGCGGGTGTTGGCGACGTGCGTGCCGCCGCAGGGCTGAAGGTCGACGCCGTCGATCTCGAGCAGGCGCACGCGGCCGCTGCCGCGCGGCGGCTGCACGCTCATGCTGCGCACGAGCTGCGGCTGGGCATCGAGCTCAGCATCGCTGATCCAGCGGTGGCGCACCGGATGCGCCTCGGCGACCAGCCGCGCCAGGCCGGCGTTGAGCGCGGCCTTGTCGAGCGGCTCGGTCATGTGGAAGTCGAGCCGGGCGTAGCCGGCGGTGATCGAGCAGCCGTCGACCGGGTGCGGCACGAGCGCGCACAGCAGGTGCGTCGCGGTGTGGAAGCGCATGTGGCGGCGACGCCGCTCGGCATCGACCTCGGCCACGACGGGCTCGCCCGGCCGCAGTGCCGCGAGCAGCCCCTCCTGGCCGGCGGCGGCAAGGTGCACGATGTCGCCGGCCGCCCCGTCTTCGCCGCGCGCCTTGCGGGTGTCGGCGATCGCCAGGCGGCGGCCGTCGGCCAGGCGCAGCACGCCGGCATCGCCGGCCTGGCCGCCGCCTTGCGGGTAGAACACGGTGCGGTCGAGCGCGACGCCGGCCGCGTCGACCGCGGTGACGCGCGCCTCGCAGCGCAGCAGGGCGGAGTCGTCGCGGAACAGTTCTTCGGTCATGGCAGTCAGGTTGGCGAGCGCAAGGTCACGGCACCGCGCGGCGTGTCGAGCGTCGCGGCGAGCGCCGGCACGCCGGGGCGCGCGTGCAGCGGCGCCTGCAGGGCGTCGAGCGCACGCGCCAGCGGCTCGGGGCCGGCGACGCCGAACGAGGCGAGCGTCACGCCGCACGCCGGCATCGTATCGGCCGGATGCGCGCCGCGCCATTCGATTAGGGTCGGCAGCGCGCCGCCGAAGCGCCGCGCGCCATCGTCGGGCACCGCGATGCGCCAGCGCAGTCGCCCTGCAGGCGTGTCGCGTTCGGCGTCGAGCACGCGCCCGGGATCGACCCCGAGCGCGGTCAGCGCGGCGCAGGCCGATTCGATGGCTTCGCAGCGCGCCACCCAGGCCACCAGCGCCGGGCCTGCGTCGAGCGCCGCGGCGAGCGCCGGGTCGTCGAGGTCGAACCAGCGCGAGCGTCCCGGCGGTGGCGCCTGCGGATCGACGGCGATGATCTCCAGGTAGGCCTTCGGGAAGGCCGGCGTGGCGATCGACAGCACCCGGTTGTGCGTGCCCATCAGCGCGTGACGGCCGCCGGCGAGCGGAGCGATGCCGAGCGTCGCCTCGCACCAGTCCGCGCCCACGTCGAGCGTGCGCGCGGCGACGACAAGATGGTCGACGGCAGGCGCCGTCACAGCCGCACCGTGCCTTCGACGCAGCCGACGCTGGCCCCACCGACCCACACCTCGCCGTCGCGCTGCTCGACGTGCACGCGCCCATCGCGGCCGAGCCGCGTGCCCTGCGCGGCGACATAGCGCGGCGGCGCCAGGCCGGCGCCGATCAGCCATTGCGCGAGGCTGGCGTTGAGGCTGCCGGTGACCGGGTCCTCGGCAATGCCGATCGCCGCCGCGAAGGCGCGCACCTCGAAGGCGCATTCGTCCCCCGCCGGACGCGGCCCGACCACGCCGACCTTGACGCCGGCGGCCTTCAGCGCCGCGTGGTCGGGCTCGAGCGCCAGCACGGTCGCCGCATCGGCAAGCACGAGGCCGAGCCAGCGCGGCCCGTTGTCGAGCCAGGCGGCATGGCGCACGGCCTGCGGCGCCAGTCCGAGCGCGGGCAGCACGCGCGCCAGCGTCGCCGGCTCGACCGGCTCGCGCTCGAGCGGCGGGGCCCGGAAGGCGAGCCGGGCGCCGTCGCGGCGCACGCGCACCAGGCCGACGCCGCACTGCTGCACAACCTCTTCGCGGTCGTGCGGCTCGCCGCCGGCGGCGAGCCAGGCATGGCACGAGCCGAGCGTCGGATGGCCGGCGAACGGCAGCTCGCCGCCGGGCGTCCAGATGCGCACGCGGTAGTCCGCGGCCGGGTCGGTCGGCGTGAACAGGAAGCTGGTCTCGCTCAGGTTGGTCCAGCGCGCGAAGCGCTGCATCGCCGCGTCGTCGAGGCCCGCGCCGTCGAGCACGACGGCCAGCGGGTTGCCGTGGCAGACGCGGTCGGTGAAGACGTCGACCTCGGCATAGCGGCGCGCGCTCATCGCACCGCCTCCCGCAGTTCGGCCAGCGCGCCG
>JBLMVT010000194.1:0-5392 GCA_050256835.1 Betaproteobacteria bacterium
CATTGGCGCGCGCGCCCGCGACCGGCGGCCCCGACGTCGCCGACTGGCGTCCGGAGGACGCGCAGTTCTGGGAGACGACCGGCAAGCGCATCGCCTACCGCAACCTCGCGCTCTCGGTTCCCGCGCTGCTGTGCGGCTTCGCCGTCTGGGGCATGTGGGGGATCATCACCGTTCAGATGCTCAACCTGGGCTTCCCGTTCACCCAGGCCGAGCTGTTCACGCTGACCGCGATCGCCGGCATCGCCGGCGCGACGATGCGCATCCCGGCGTCGTTCCTGATCCGCCTGGCCGGTGGCCGCAACACCATCTTCCTCACCACGGCGATGCTGCTCGCGCCGGCGATCGGCACCGGCATCGTGCTGCAGCACAAGGACTGGCCGCTGTGGGCGTTCCAGCTGATGGCGCTGTGGTCGGGCGTCGGCGGCGGCAACTTCGCCTCGTCGATGTCGAACATCAGCCCCTTCTTCCCGAAGCGGCTGCAGGGCACGGCGCTCGGCATCAACGCCGGCATCGGCAACTTCGGCGTGACGACGATGCAGATCGTCATCCCGCTGGTGATGACGGTCGGCCTGTTCGGCGCGCTCGGCGGCGCGCCCGAGATCCTGCTGAAGGAAAGCGGCTGGATCTTCGGCAAGATTCCCGCCGGCACGCCGACCTGGATCCAGAACGCCGGCCTGGCCTGGGTGCTGTCGCTCGTTCCCCTGGCGCTCGCCTGCTGGTTCGGGATGAACAACCTGAAGACGGTGTCGCCCGAGGCCGGCCACCCGCTCGTCGCCTTTGCCAAGATCACCTGGCTCTACACTCTGGCGTTCTTCCCGTCGATCTTCGGGCTGTACCTGTACCTGCCCAAGCCGACCGGCCTCGGCCTGATCAGCATGTGGGTGGCGATCCCGCTCGACGTGGTCATGGCGCTGACGATCATGCGGCTGGCGGCGTTCGGGCCGATGAAGGAAGCCGTCGCCAAGCAGTTCGCGATCTTCAGGGACAAGCACACCTGGTCGCTGACGGCGCTGTACATCGTCACCTTCGGTTCGTTCATCGGCTTCTCGATGGCGCTGCCGCTGTCGATGAAAGTGATCTTCGGCGTCAGCCATGTGCGCGATGCCGCCGGCGTGCTGCAGCACACGCTGAGCAACCCGAATGCGCCGCCGGTGCTCGCCTACGCCTGGATCGGTCCGTTCGTCGGCGCGGCGGTGCGGCCGGTCGGTGGCTGGATCTCCGACAAGCTCGGCGGCTCGATCGTCACGCAGGTGATCTCGGCGGTGATGGTGGTCGCCTCGGTCGCGGTGGGCCGCGTGATGCTGCAGGCCTACGAGTCCGCTGCCCCCGAGCAGTACTTCCCAACCTTCGTCGCGCTGTTCGTGGTGCTGTTCGCCGCCAGCGGCATCGGCAACGGATCGACCTTCCGCACCATCGGCGTCATCTTCGACCGCCAGCAGGCCGGCCCGGTGCTCGGCTGGACCTCGGCGATCGCCGCCTACGGCGCCTTCGTCGCCCCGATCGTGATCGGCGACCAGATCAAGGCCGGCTCGCCGCAGGTCGCGATGTACGCGTTCGCCGTGTTCTATGCCGCTTGCCTGGTGCTGAACTGGTGGTTCTACCTGCGCTCGAACGCCTACGTGAAGAACCCCTGACCGCGGAGCCCCTCCCATGAGCCATTTCCTCGACCGCCTGACCTACTTCTCGCGCCCCACCGAATCCTTCTCCGACGGCCACGGCGTCGTCACGGGCGAAGACCGCACCTGGGAGGATGCCTACCGCAACCGCTGGGCGCACGACAAGATCGCGCGCTCGACGCACGGCGTGAACTGCACCGGCTCGTGCTCCTGGAAGATCTATGTTAAGGGCGGCATCGTCACCTGGGAAACGCAGCAGACCGACTACCCGCGCACGCGCTGGGACATGCCGAACCACGAGCCGCGCGGCTGCGCGCGCGGCGCCTCGTACTCCTGGTACCTGTATTCGGCGAACCGGGTGAAGTACCCGCTGGTGCGCGGCCGGCTGCTCAGGCACTGGCGCGAGGCGCGCCTCACGCGCGGGCCGGTCGAGGCGTGGGCCGCGATCGTCGGCGACGAGGCCAAGCGCCGCGACTGGCAGGCGGTGCGCGGGCTCGGCGGCTTCGTGCGCTCGTCGTGGGACGAGGTCAACGAGATCGTCGCCGCGGCCAATGTGCACACGATCAAGGCGCACGGGCCCGACCGGGTGGTCGGCTTCTCGCCGATCCCGGCGATGTCGATGGTCAGCTACGCCGCGGGCAGCCGCTACCTGAGCCTGATCGGCGGCGTGTGCATGAGCTTCTACGACTGGTACTGCGACCTGCCGCCGTCGTCTCCGCAGGTGTGGGGCGAGCAGACCGACGTGCCCGAGTCCGCCGACTGGTACAACTCGACCTTCCTGATCGCCTGGGGCTCCAACGTGCCGCAGACGCGCACGCCCGACGCGCACTTCTTCACCGAGGTGCGCTACAAGGGCGCGAAGACGGTCGCGATCACGCCCGACTACGCCGAGATCAGCAAGCTGTGCGACCTCTGGCTGCACCCCAAGCAGGGCACCGACGCCGCGCTCGCGATGGCGATGGGCCACGTGATCCTGAAGGAGTTCTACTTCGACAAGCGGTCGGCGTACTTCGACGACTACGCGCGCCGCTACACCGACCTGCCGATGCTGGTGCAGCTCGACGAGCACAAGCTGCCCTCGGGCGAGACGGTGCTGGTGCCCGGGCGCTACGTGCGCGCCAGCGACTTCGACGGGCGGCTCGACCAGGACAACAACCCCGAGTGGAAGACGGTCGCCTTCGACGCGGCCGGGGAGGTCGTGTCGCCGACCGGCGCGATCGGCTTCCGCTGGGGTCCCGACGGGCGGCCCGACGCCGGCCAGTGGAACCTCCAGGCCAAGGAGGCGGGCCGCGGCCGCGAGGTGAAGCTGCAGCTCTCAGTGCTCGAGAGCCGCCAGCCGGGCACGGAGAACGCCCGGGTCGGCTTTCCCTATTTCGGCGGCATCGCGACCGCGCACTTCACCGCCAACCCCCAGGGCAGCGACGGCGTGCTCGCCCGCACGGTGCCGGTGCGGCGCATCGCGCTCGGCAGGGATGGCGAGCGGCGCGAGGCGGTCGTCGCGACGGTGTTCGACCTGCTCGCCGCCCACTACGGCATCGCGCGCGGCCTGCCCGGCGAGCAGGCCGCGCAGAGCTACGACGACGACACGCCGTACACGCCGGCCTGGCAGGAGCGCATCACCGGCGTGCCGCGTGCGCAGGTCGTCAGCGTGGCGCGCCAGTTCGCCGACAACGCCGACAAGACGCGCGGCAAGTCGATGGTGATCATCGGCGCGGGGATGAACCACTGGTACCACTGCGACATGAACTACCGCGGCATCATCAACATGCTGATGCTGTGCGGCTGCATCGGGCAGAGCGGCGGCGGCTGGTCGCACTACGTCGGGCAGGAGAAGCTGCGCCCGCAGACCGGCTGGACCGCGCTGGCCTTCGCGCTCGACTGGATCCGCCCGCCGCGGCAGATGAACAGCACCAGCTTCTTCTATGCGCACACCGACCAGTGGCGCTACGAGAAGCTGAACGTCGCCGAGGTGCTGTCGCCGCTGGCGGACCGCTCGAAGTTCGGCGGCAGCATGATCGACTACAACGTGCGCGCCGAGCGCATGGGCTGGCTTCCATCGGCGCCGCAGCTCGAGACCAACCCGATCCGGGTGGTGAAGGACGCCGCCGCCGCCGGCATGGAGCCGAAGGACTACGCGGTCAAGGCGCTGAAGGACGGCACGCTGCGGCTGAGCTGCGAGTACCCGGACGCGCCGCAGAACTGGCCGCGCAACCTGCTCGTCTGGCGCTCCAACCTGCTCGGCTCGTCGGGCAAGGGCCACGAGTACTTCCTCAAGCACCTGCTGGGCACGACGCACGGCGTGCAGGGCAAGGACCTCGGGCCGGACGACGCCAAGCCCGAGGAGGTCGTCTGGCACGACAAGGCCCCCGAGGGCAAGCTGGACCTGCTGGTGACGCTCGACTTCCGCATGAGCACCACCTGCCTCTATTCGGATATCGTGCTGCCGACCGCGACCTGGTACGAGAAGAACGACCTCAACACCAGCGACATGCATCCCTTCATCCATCCGCTGTCGACGGCGGTGGACCCGGCCTGGCAGAGCAAGAGCGACTGGGAGATCTACAAGGGCTTCGCCAAGGCCTTCAGCGAGGTGTGCGTCGGCCACCTCGGCATCGAGCGCGAACTGGTGCTGACGCCGCTGATGCACGACAGCCCGGGCGAGCTGGCGCAGCCGCTCGACGTGCGCGAGTGGAAGAAGGGCGAGTGCGAGCTGATCCCCGGCAAGACCGCGCCGCAGATCGCGGTGATCGAGCGCGACTACCCGAACGTCTACAAGCGCTACACCGCGCTCGGGCCGCTGATGAACAAGATCGGCAACGGCGGCAAGGGCATCGCCTGGAACACCGCCGACGAGGTGCAGCAGCTCGCCGAGCTGAACGGCGCGGTGCGCGAGGAGGGCGCGACGCGCGGCATGCCGCGCATCGACACCGACATCGATGCCTGCGAGGTGATCCTGCAGCTGGCGCCCGAAACCAACGGCCACGTCGCGGTCAAGGCCTGGGAGGCGCTGGGCAAGGCGACCGGCCTCGACCACACGCATCTGGCGCTGCACCGCGAGGACGAGAAGATTCGCTTTCGCGACATCCAGGCGCAGCCGCGCAAGATCATCAGCTCGCCGACCTGGTCGGGCCTCGAGAGCGAGAAGGTCAGCTACAACGCCGGCTACACCAACGTGCACGAGCTGATCCCGTGGCGCACGCTGACCGGGCGCCAGCAGTTCTACCAGGACCACGCCTGGATGCGCGCCTTCGGCGAGGGCTTCAGCAGCTACCGCCCGCCGGCGGACATGAAGACCATCGGCGCGATCGCCGGCGTGAAGTCGAACGGCAACCCGGAGATCGCGCTCAACTTCATCACGCCGCACCAGAAGTGGGGCATCCACTCGACCTACGGCGACAACCTGATCATGCTGACGCTCAACCGCGGCGGTCCGGTGATCTGGCTGTCCGAGGAAGACGCGAAGCGCGCGGCAATCGTCGACAACGACTGGGTCGAGCTGTTCAACGTGAACGGCGCGATCGCGGCGCGCGCGGTGGTCAGCCAGCGCATCAACCCCGGCATGGTGCTCATGTACCACGCGCAGGAGAAGATCATCAACACGCCGGGCTCGGAGATCACCGGCACGCGCGGCGGCATCCACAACTCGGTGACGCGCATCGTGCTCAAGCCCACGCACATGATCGGCGGCTACGCGCAGCTCGCCTACGGCTTCAACTACTACGGGACGATCGGCACCAACCGCGACGAGTTCGTGCTGGTGCGCAAGATGAACCGGG
>JBLMVT010000195.1:0-3631 GCA_050256835.1 Betaproteobacteria bacterium
CGCCGGCGGCGAACGCCATCGGTGCGGACACGATCGGCCAGCGCAGGCCGAATGCATGCGTGAAGCGGTTGGAAAGCGTGGGCATCGATGCCTCCTGGCCCGGCGGGCGCGCGCCATTGTCGGCGAGCCTCGAGCGCGCCACCGGCCCAGATCAAGGAACGGCGCTTGGGCGTGATGGACAATTCCGCGCGGAGTGAAGGAGGTCCTGCCATGCCGATCTACGAATACGCCTGTCGCGACTGCGGTCGCGAGTTCGAGGCGCTGGTGCGCTCGGACACCGTGCCCGCGTGCCCGCAGTGCCAGTCGACGCAGCTCGACAAGCAGCTGTCGGTGTTCGCGACCGCTGCCGCGGCACCCGAGGCGTTGCCCGCGATGGCCGGCCCGTGCGCCGGCTGCGGCCACCCGGACGGTCCGGGGAGCTGCGCGCTGAACTGACGCGCGGCCGCCTCGACAACGTCCGGACCGCGCCCGTCATGCCGGTCGAAGCGACTGTCGTCGCCGCCTTCCTGATCGGCCTGCTCGGCTCGCCGCACTGCCTCGCGATGTGCGGCGGCATTGCCGGCACGCTGGCGCACGGCGTCGACGGCACGCGGACGCGCGGGCGGTGGTCGCTCGTGCCGTGGCTGGTCTCCTACAACGTCGGGCGCATCGCGAGCTATGCGGCGGCGGGCGCGCTGATCGGGCTGCTGAGCCTGCCGTTGTTCGGGGCGATGCCGGCGCCGGCCGCCCGGCTGGCCGCGCGGCTGGTCTCCGGCGGCTTCATGGTCGCCCTCGGGCTCTACCTCACGGGTTGGTGGGTCGGACTCGGCGCCCTCGAGCGCGCAGGCGCGATCGCGTGGCGACGCCTGCGCCCGCTCGGCCGGCACCTGCTGCCGGTGCGGCACCCGGCGCAGGCGCTGCTGCTCGGGGCGCTGTGGGGCTGGCTGCCGTGCGGCCTCGTCTACGCGACGCTGGCGTGGTCGATCGCCGCGGGCGGACCTGCCGAAGCGGCGCTGCTGATGGCGGCCTTCGGCGTCGGCACCTTGCCGCTGCTGCTCGCCTGGGGTGGCGTGTCACGCGCGCTCGGCCGCGTCGTGCGCGAGGCGTGGCCACGACGCGCGGCCGGCGTGCTGGTGCTCGCGTTCGGCGTCTATACGCTGGCGCGGCCGGATGTTTCCGCGATGCATCACCACGTTCACGCGCGCGCCTTCGTGCGCCGTTTGCTTGACGTAGCGCAAGTCTCCCCGGCAACAGCGTTGCTAGGCCGCGAGGCCGCGCGTAGGGTTCGCGCGTCCGAGGCCTACGCGACCGCGGCGGCGACCGACCGCGCGGCGCAGGAGACAACCGATGCTCGACTTCCTGTTCAGCGGCTGGGGCGCCTTCTGGATGACGCTGTTCATGCTGGTCCCGTTCGCCGCCGTCTTCTACTACGTGCTGCGCAGGAAGAGCGTCGTCGACCCGACACCGAGCGCCACGCCGCGCGGGGAGATCTCGCGCATCGAGGCGATCTGGCTGGCCGCAGTGCTCGTGGTCTTCGTCGGCGTGAACCTCGCGAGCCTGAAGTACATGCCGACGCTGGCCACCGCGCACGCCGCGACCACGCGCACCGACATCCAGCAGGTCGACCTCACGGCCACCTCGTGGGCCTACGACATGAAGGTGCGGCAGGTCGAGGCTGGCCGCCCAGTGCGCTTTTCCGGGCGCAGCAGCGACACCATGCACGGCTTTGCCGTCTACCACCCCGACGGCCGGCTGCTGTTCACGATGATGCTGATGCCCGGCCTGGCCAAGCCGACGTCGCTGATCCACACCTTCAAGGAACCGGGCCGCTACACGGTGCGCTGCCTGGAGTACTGCGGCATCGCGCACCACACGATGCGCGACGAGCTGGTCGTCGTCGCCAGCCGCAACTGAACCGGCGCGCCGCGCCAACGGGAGCCCCATCATGACCATCGCCAGCGCGCTGATCCAGCGCACGCCGCTGTTCGGCAGGCTCTTCGCCGTCGACAAGAGCAGCGGGCTCGAGGAGATCAACGCCTGGCCGGCGCTGATGATCATGGCGTCGTTCGTCTGGCTCGCCGTCGCCGGCCTGCTCGGGCTGGTGATGCCGGCGACGCAGCTGTTCGGGCTGGGCAGCGACCTCTTCTACACCACGCTGACGCTGCACGGCGCCGCGCTCGCGTTCCCCTTCACCTTCCAGCTGATGGTCGGCGTCGGCCTGCACCGCGCCGGCGGCTGCGTCGGCAAGCCGGTCACCGGCTGGCTGCCCGCGCTCGCGTTCACGGCGCTCAACCTCGGCTCGGCGCTGCTGACCGTGGCGGTGCTGCTCGGCTTCAAGGTCAGCCTGGTCGTCATGTTCCCGCTGCCGCTGGTCGGCGCCAAGATGGGCGTGTGGAGCATGGGCACGGTGATCCTCGGCTTCACCGGCATCTACCTGGTGCTGGCGACGATGATCCTGTTCTACCCGGTGCTGGTGCTGCGCATGCTGTTCTTCGGCAGCAAGCGTCCCGAGCTCGTGCTCTCGGAGCGCTCGCTCAACGACCCGGGCATGCTCGGCATGACGCTGTCGGCGCTGACGCTGCTGATCGCCGGCCTGCCGCTGGTCGCCGTCGGCACGACGCTGCTGCTCGCGCTGTACGGCCTGATCCCGATGGCGGCGGCGGCCTGGGCCGCCGAGCCGGTGGTGTTCCAGTACTCGTTCTTCATCTTCGCGCACAACCTGATGGAGGCGATGGCGCTGATGGTGATGAGCGCGATGTACGCGACGCTGCCGCTGTACCTGGCCGACGGCACGCGCAAGCTGTTCAGCGACCGCATCGCCAACGCGGCGCTGTGGATCCTGCTGCTGACCTCGATCACCTCGTTCCTGCACCACTTCATCACGCTGTATCCCAACCAGCCGGCGGCGCTCTCCTATTGGGGCAACCTGATGAGCTGGGGCACCGGCATCGGCGCGGCGCTCTCCATCTTCACCGTGCTCGCCACCGTCTGGCAGCACGGCCTGCGGCCCGAGCCGGGGATCGTCGCCGTGCTCGCCGGCTTCGTGCTCTACATCCTCGACGGCGCGAGCGCGATCGTCACCTCCAACATCGCCTGGTCGTTCCAGCTGCACGGCACGATGTGGCAGAGCGGGCACACGATGACGGTGCTGGTGGCGATGGCGATGATGTGGCTGGGCGTGCTCTACCACCACTACCCCGTGCTCACCGGCCGCACGCTCGACGCCCGGCTCGGCCTGTGGTCGGTGCGGCTGTTCGTCGTCGGTGCGGTCGGCGCCGCGCTGTCGATGCTGGCCGGCGGCGCCGCCGGCATGCCGCGCCGCTTCGCCGACTGGAACCAGGAAGGCTGGATGCTGTACGGCAACCTGATCCTGCTGTTCGGGCTGGTGCTCGGCGCCTCGCTGGTCGTCTACATGGTCAACCTGCTGAGGTCGCGCGAGATCGGCCAGGCGACCGGGGCACGGGTGGTGCCGGCCTGACAGGCCGCTGAAGTGCCCGGCCGTGCGGGCCGGCGCCGCGCGCCGCCGGCCTGCGTCGCAACCGCCCCATGAACTGCGCGCTCTGCGGCCTGCCGACCCCGACGCCGCCGGTGCGTGTCGGCGACCGCGCGTACTGCTGCGTCGGCTGCCGCGAGGTGTCGGCCCTGCTCGGCG
>JBLMVT010000196.1:0-3049 GCA_050256835.1 Betaproteobacteria bacterium
GCTCGGCGCGGCGGGTGGCGCCGCCCTGGCCATCGTCGGCGGGTCGAACAGCAAGGTGTACTCGCGCACCAGCCGGCCGGCCGACCACGACATCTCGAGCAGCACGTCGACGAAAGGTTCCTGCACCGCCTTGTCGCTGGTCAGGCGCAGGTAGGGACGGCCGTCGGAGCGTCGCTGCAGCGCGACCTGGGTCGCCGGCAGCACGCTGTTGTAGTCGACGCCGGCCGAGCGGTAGGCGTCGGGGCTCGCGACCTGGATCCGCAGGCTGCCGGCTTCCTCGGGCGACAGGCTGGTGACGTCGATCTCGGCGCGCAGCGGCTCGCCGAGCGCCGACTGCACGTTGAGCCGGCCCAGCCCGAGCGCGAAGGCATCGGTTCCGAGCGCCCACAGGGCGGCGGCTGCCACCCCGGTCAGAGCGAAACGCGCGCGGCGCAAGGACAGTGTTCTTTTCAAGGCGTCTCCCCAAATGGATTACGCGGGCACTGCCCGAGTCGGACCGAGTGCAGGTCCGCCTGGCGTCGGCGACCCCAACCGGTCGGAACTGAAATGGCGCCAAGCATATATGCTGGCCGCGCCGATCCGCCGGGCGATGTCAGCGCAGACTCTCATTGCGCCCACCTCGTCACGATCTTGTTGCCGACGGACGACAGCTCGCGGCGGGCCGGTCAGGCTTCGAGCAGCAGGCGCAGCATGCGCCGCAGCGGCTCGGCCGCACCCCACAGCAGCTGGTCGCCGACGGTGAAGGCGCCGAGGTATTCCGGCCCCATCGCCATCTTGCGCAGCCGTCCGACCGGGATCGCGAGCGTGCCGGTGACGGCCACCGGCGTCAGCTCGCGCACCGTCGCCTCGCGGGTGTTGGGCACGACGCGCACCCATTCGTTGTCGGCGGCGATCATCTGCTCGATGTCGGCCAGCGGCACGTTCTTCTTCAGCTTGAACAGCAGCGCCTGGCTGTGGCAGCGCATGGCGCCGATGCGCACGCAGAAACCGTCGACCGGCACCGCCGGCCTGGCCGTGCCGACACCCTGGCCGAGGATCTTGTTGGTCTCGGCGCCGCCCTTCCATTCCTCGCGGCTGACGCCGCCGCCGAGGTCCTTGTCGATCCAGGGGATCAGCGAGCCGCCGAGCGGCACGCCGAAGTGCGCCGTCTCGGCCTCGTGGAGCGCGCGCTGCTTCTCGGCGACGAGGCGGTCGATCTCGAGGATCGCGCTCTTCGGGTCGTCGAGCAGCGCCCGCACGGAGGCGTTGAGCGTGCCGAACTGCGCCAGCAGCTCGCGCATGTGCTGGGCGCCGCCGCCCGACGCGGCCTGGTACGTCATGGTGTTCATCCACTCGACCAGCCCGGCCTTGAACAGCGCGCCCACGCCCATCAGCATGCAGCTGACCGTGCAGTTGCCGCCGATCCAGTTGCGAGCGCCGCGGGCCAGCGCGGCGTCGATCACCGGCCGGTTGACCGGGTCGAGCACGATCACCGCGTCGTCCTTCATACGCAGCGCCGACGCGGCGTCGATCCAGTGGCCCTGCCAGCCGGCGGCGCGCAGCTTCGGGAACACCTCGGCCGTGTAGTCGCCGCCCTGCGCGGTGACGATGATCTCGCAGCGCCTGAGCGCCTCGATGTCGTGCGCGTCCTTCAGCCGCGTCTCGTTCCTGGCCATCGGCGGGGCTGCGCCGCCGGCGTTGCTGGTGCTGAAGAACAGCGGCTCGATCAGCTCGAAGTCGCGCTCGGCGCGCATGCGCTCCATGAGCACGGAGCCGACCATGCCGCGCCAGCCGACGAGTCCGGTGAGTCTTTGGTTCATTTCAATCGCCCCTGGTTGTCGTTCACGATTCCTCTGCTCCCCGGCTCGTTCGCCGGGAAGGGGCGAGACGAACCGGAGCCTTCAGCTCTTCTTGGTGATGGTCTTGGTGCCGCGCAGCGCGGCGACGACGGCGTCGCCCATCGCGCGCGTGCCGACCCGGGTCGCGCCCGCCGACCCGATGTCGGCCGTGCGCAAGCCCTGCGCGAGCACGTCGCGCACCGCGGACTCGATTCGGTCGGCGGCTGCGGGCTGGTCGAGGGAGTAGCGCAGCATCATGGCAGCAGACAGGATTGTAGCCAGCGGGTTGGCCACGCCCTTGCCGGCGATGTCGGGGGCGCTGCCGTGGCTCGGCTCGTACAGGCCCTTGTTCGCCGCATCGAGCGAGGCCGAGGGCAGCATGCCGATCGAGCCGGTGAGCATCGCGGCTTCGTCGGACAGGATGTCGCCGAACATGTTGCCGGTGACGATGACGTCGAACTGCTTGGGCGCGCGCACCAGCTGCATGGCCGCGTTGTCGACGTACAGATGGTCGAGCGCCACGTCCGGATACTGCAGGTGCACCTCGGTCACCACGTCCTTCCAGAACTGGAAGGTCTCGAGCACGTTGGCCTTGTCGACGCTGGTCACGCGCTTGCCGCGCTTCCTCGCGGAGCGGAAGGCGACGTGGGCGATGCGCTCGATCTCGGGCTTCGCGTAGCGCATCGTGTCGAAGGCCTCGGGCGCGCCCTTGAACGCGCCGTCGGGAGCGTCGCGGCGCCCACGCGGCTGGCCGAAGTAGATGTCGCCGGTCAGCTCGCGGATGATCAGCAGGTCCAGCCCGGCGACCAGCTCGGGCTTGAGGCTCGACGCATGGGTGAGCTGCTCGTAGCAGATCGCCGGGCGCAGGTTGGCGAACAGCCCGAGTTCCTTGCGCAGCCCGAGGATCGCCTGCTCGGGGCGCAGCGCGCGCGGCAGCGCGTCGTACTTCCAGTCGCCGACCGCGCCAAACAGGATCGCATCGGCCGCCCGGGCGAGCGCCAGCGTCGCCTCGGGCAGCGGGTGGCCGCTCGCCTCGTAGGCCGCGCCGCCGACGGGCGCCTCCTCGAGCTCGAAGCGCAGGTCGAGCGCGTTCAGCACTCTGACGGCTTCGGCGACGATCTCCGGTCCGATGCCGTCGCCGGGCAGAACGGCGATCTTCATCGCGTGCCGCCCAGCGTCTGCGCCAGCCACGGCATCTTCAGCAGCCGCTCGGCCTCGAAGGCGCGGATCTT
>JBLMVT010000197.1:0-10342 GCA_050256835.1 Betaproteobacteria bacterium
GACTGCCTGCTGCAGCCGGGCCCGCGCGAAGCGCTGGAAGCGCTGCTCGCCGCGGCGCGGCGCTACCCCGACGCCGCGATCCTGGCGCCGCGCCTGTACGACGCCCCCGCCGTGCTCGGACTGTGCTATCGCCCCGCCGTCTAGCAAGCCCAGCCGAAGGCGCTGCCCGCCCCCGAGGGCGCCGCGTGCAGCGGCAACGCGAGCAGCGCGCCGAGCCCGACACGCGTAACCGTCGCCGCGCAGCGCGCGCGACCGAACACCTTGCGCAGCAGGTAGAACTTCGACAGCGTCATCGCGTAGTGGCGCGTCCAGTCGAGCCGCCACGACGGCGCGCTCGACTGCTTGACCCGGTGCAGCACCGTTGCGTCGTGCACCAGCACCAGCGAATGGCCGGCGCGGCGCGCGCGCAGGCACAGGTCGTCGTCCTCGAGGTAGAGGAAGAACCACGGGTCGAAGAAGCCGACCGCGCGCATCTTGGCCATGTCCAGCAGCAGCGCCGCGCCGGTGAGGAATTCGCTGCACAGGTCGCCGTCCGGATCGAGCAGCGCCTTCGGCTGCGGCGCCCAGAAGGGCGGCCGGTAGCACAGGCCGAGCACGCCATGCGCGTCGTACAGGCGCGGCGCGAGCAGGGCGGCTTCGGGGTATCGCCGCGCCGCGGCGACCAGCGCCTCGAGCGCCCCGGCCTGCAGCACGCAGTCCGGATTGAGCAGCAGCGCGTAAGGCGTGGCGACGCGCTCGAGCGCGAGGTTGTTGGCGCGTCCGAAGCCGAGGTTGGTGCCGGCCTCGATCAAGGTCGCGCGCGGTGCCAGCGCGCGCACGCTGGCCACGGTGTCGTCGCGGCTGGCGTTGTCGACGACGATCAGGTGCGGCAGCCGTGCCAGTGGCGGCAGGGCCTCGCGCAGGATGGCGCGGCTGTTGTAGGTGACGACGACGACGCTGACCAGGTCCGCCGCGTCGGCGGCCGCAGGGGCTTGCTGCATCGGGCGAGAATTATGCGTGGCCGAAGACCTGCGCCGTCTGTCGCTCGATGCACCGCCGCGGCGCGTGCTCGTCGTGTGCATGCGCCGCATCGGCGACGTGCTGCTCGCCAGTGCGCTGCTGCGCAGCGTGCGTCGCGCCTGGCCGCAAGCGCGCGTCGAGGTGCTGGTCAACGCCGGGTCGGCCGCCGCGCTGGAGGGCAACCCGGACATCGACCGGCTGTGGGTGCAGCCCGAGCGCGCCGGGGCACGCGCGACGCTGGCGCTCGCCCGCCAGCTGTGGCGCCGCTACGACCTGGCGATCAGCGCGCTCTACAACGACCGGCCGCACCTGTGGGCATTCGTCGCCTCGGCACGCCGGGCCGGCGTCGTTCCGCCGCGCGGCCAGAGCGGCGCGCGCTGGAAGCGCTGGCTGTGCGACGCCTGGTGCGAGCTTGAGCTGGGGCAGGTGCACGCGGTCGAGCAGTACCTGCGGCTGGTCGATGCGCTGGGCATCGCGCGCATCGGCGAGGTGGTGCCGCCGCGGCCGGACGCGCGTGCCGTGGCGCCGCTCGACGCCGCGCGCCCGCAGGCGGTGCTGCATCCTTCGCCGCTGTACCGCTACAAGGCCTGGACGGTCGCGGGCTGGCGCGACCTCGCGCGCCACCTCGTTGCGCGCGGCTTCGACGTCGTCCTCACCGGCGGGCCGGCCGAGCCCGAACGCGCCGTCGCGCGCGAGATCGTCGAGGGACTCGACGCGGGTGCGCGCGCGCACACACACAACCTCGTCGGGACGCTGCCGCTGGCCGCGCTGACGCAGCTGATCGAAGGGGCGAAGGTATTCGTCGGCCCGGACACCTCCGTGACGCATCTTGCCGCCGCCACCGGCACGCCGACGGTCGCGCTGTTCGGCCCGTCGCACCCGGTCGCCTGGGGTCCGTGGCCGGTTCGCTGGCATCCCGACGACGGCGGCGCGAGCCCGTGGCGCATGAAGGCGCCGCTGCAGCGCCGCGGCAACGTCTGGCTGGTGCAGGGCGAGGGCGACTGCGTGCCGTGCCTGGGTGAGGGCTGCGACAAGCACCCGGGCAGCCACTCGCGCTGTCTCGACGAGCTGACGAGCGCACGCGTCATCGAGGTGGTTGAGCGCGCTCTGGCCGAGGCGGCGCAGCCCGGGACGACGACCGCACGCCCCACAGGTACCTGAGGGCGTGGCGCGCGCTGCCGGGGGCAGGTTTGCGGCTCGCGAACACGGCGCGCCGGTGGCGCCACAGGAATGCGGCCAATGCGGGCGCGAGCGCATGACCGGACCGCGTGCGCCACAGGGCTGCCAGCTCGACGAAGAAGGCGCGCTCGGGGCCATCGAAGGCAGCCAGTGCGTCGAGGTCGCGTTGCTGCGCGGCGTGGCGCTGCGCGGGCAACGGCTTGTCGGCGCCGCGGCGTCCGCCGAAGGCCGAGGCGTTGGTCGTGTGTTGACGGAACCGCACCAGCGGCTCATCGACCAGCCGGATCGCGCCCAGGTTCGCCGCGACGAAGGCAAGCCACCAGTCGTGATAGACGCCGTCCGGCAAGGGCAGGGCCGCATCGAGTACCGACCGCCGGATCAGCATCGCGTGGCCGGATACGCAATTGGCGAGCGCGAAGACGCGCGGATCATGCCCATCGACCAGCGTCAGCCGGTCGGATACGCGCGCATGTAGCGCCCGGCCCTCGGCGTCGATCAGTTCCGAATCGGAATAGACCAGCGTGGTGTCCGGCCCGATCGCCGCGGCCAGCCGTTCGAGCTTGTCGGCGCGCCAGACGTCGTCCTGGTCGCACGGCGCGATCCACTCGCCGCGGCATTGACGCAGCACGCGCTCGAAGTTCGCGCGCAGCCCCAGGTTGCGCGGGTTGCGCAGCAGTCGTGCCGAGCCGAAGCGGGGCGCGAAGCGCTCGAGCATCGCCCAGGTCCCGTCGCTCGACGCATCATCGCAGGCAACCAGCTCGCAAGGCGGCAGCGTCTGCGCCAGCAGCGATTCCAGTTGCTCGTCCAGCCAGCGCTCGCCGTTGCAGGTCGCGAGCGCGATCGAGATTTGCGGCGCGCGCGCGCTCACGACTGCCGAGGCCTGGCCTCGAACTCCCACAGCAGGTGGCTCAACCGGCCCTTCAACCGGCGGCGCACCCGGCGCCAGCGCTGCACGCGGTCGAATCCACCGGCGCGCTCGGCGTCGGCGGCAACGACCCATTCCGCGCGCAGGCAGGCGAAGCAGCCGGCGAAGCCGTACATGCGGCCGAGCGGCTCGTCGCCGCAGAAGTATTCGTGCGTGCGTTCGGTGATGACGTTCACATGCGTCGGATCCTGGAACGCTGCCGCAGCCGGATAGGCTGGGGTCAGCGCCCACAGCCGGCCACCCGGCGCGAGCACGCGCCAGATCTCGTTCATCAGTTCGATGAAGGGTGCGCGCGTGCCGCGGCCGTCGGCGCGCGGCAGCAGCCGCGGCACATGCTCGATGAAGTCGAACGCCGATACCGAGCCGAAGCTGGCGTCGGGCCAGGGGATCGGCTCGACGGCGAGGTCGGCGGCGCGGATCTCGATGCCGTCCGCGGCGCGCAACGCGCGCCGGTCGACGCCGGCCAGGCGCGCGCGCCCGTAAGGGTTGCGCGGAAACTTGCCGCAGCCCAGGTCGAGGTGCGCGTCGGGCAGCCCACTCGACGCGTTCACTTCGCGACCGACAGCCGCGGCGCCCGTCCCATCGAGTAGAACTCGTCGTTGGGCCGGATCGAGATCACGTTGGACAGCCGGTTGCTCATCGCGAAGAAGGCGGCGATGGCACCGATGTCCCAGATGTCCTCGTCGGTGAAGCCATACTCGTGCAGCACCTCGTAGTCGTCGTCGACCAGCGAGGCCGAGTCCTCGCAGACGCGAATCGCGAAGTCGAGCATCGCGGCCTGGCGCTCGCTGATGTCGGCCTTCAGGTAGTTGACGGCGAGCTGGTCGGCGATCAGCGGCTTCTTCTCGATGATGCGCAGGATCGCACCGTGCGCGACGACGCAGTACAGGCAGTTGTTGGCGCCGCTGGTGGCGACGACGATCATCTCGCGCTCGCCCTTGGTCAGCCCTGAGTCGCGCAGCATCAGCGCGTCGTGGTAGGCCATGAAGGCACGCAGCTCGTCGGGGCGGTGCGCCAGCGCCAGGAACACGTTGGGGATGAAGCCGGTCTTCTCCTGCACGGCGAGCATGCGCTCGCGCAGGTCGGCCGGCACGGCCGCGAGATCGGGGACGGGGAAGCGGCTGATCGGCGTGTCGTTGGCGGGCATGTCAACTCCTGAATTGCAGTGCGTGCAGCCGAGCATAAAGCCCGCCGCGTGCCAGCAGTTCGGCGTGGCTTCCCTGCTCGACGACGCGGCCGGCCTCGAGCGCGACGATGCGGTCGGCGCGCTCGATGGTCGACAGGCGGTGCGCGATGACGAGCGAGGTGCGGCCCAGCATCAGCCGCTCCAGCGCCGTCTGCACCAGCCGCTCGGACTCCGAGTCGAGCGCCGAGGTCGCCTCGTCGAGAATGAGGACCGGCGCGTCCTTGTAGATGGCGCGGGCGATCGCCAGGCGCTGGCGCTGGCCGCCCGACAGCTCGCTGCCGTTGTGGCCGATCACCGTGTCCATGCCCTTCGGCAGGCTGGCGACGAAGTCGAGCAGGTTGGCGCCGCGCAGCGCCGCGCGCACGCGCTCGCGGTCGAGATCGTCGCCCAGGCACACGTTCTGCGCGATCGTGTCGTTGAACAGAACCACCTCCTGGCTCACCAGCGCGAACTGGCGGCGCAGCGCCTGCACGTCCCATTGCGGCAGCGGCACGCCGTCGAGCAGGACGCGGCCCGCGGTCGGCTCGAGGAAGCGCGGTAGCACGTTGACCAGCGTCGACTTGCCGGCGCCGGAGGGGCCGACCAGCGCCACCGTCTCGCCCGGGTTCAGCTCGAGCGTGACGTCGTCGAGCGCCGGAACCTGGTCGTCGCGGTAGCGCAGCGTGACGTGCTCCAGCCGCACGCGGCCCTGCGCGCGGCCGGGGTCGTGCGTGCCGCCGTGTTCGGGCCGGCTGTCCTCGATCAGCGCAACCCCGCGCTCGAGCGCAGCCAGCCCGCGCGTCACCGGGCCGGCCACCTCCGACAGGTGCTTGATCGGCGCGACCAGCATCAGCATCGCCGTGACGAAGGCGACGAAGCTGCCCACCGTCGGCCCGCCGCTGCCGCTCTGCAGCAGCGCGACGACAATCACCGCCGACAGCGCGCACGCCGCAAGCAGCTGCGTGATCGGCGTCATCGCCGCCGAGGCGACGACCGACTTCAGCCCGAGGCGGCGCAGCCGCTCGCTGCCCTGGCCGAAGCGCGCCGCCTCGCTGCGCATCGCGCCGTGCAGCCGCACGATGCGCCAGGCGAGGACGTTCTCCTCGACGACGTAGGCCAGCTCGTCGGTCGCGCCCTGGCCCTCGATGGTGAGCCGGTGCAGGCGCCGGCTCGACGTGCGCATCACCCAGGCGACGGCCGGGAACAGCACGGCCACGAACAGCGTGAGCTGCCAGTTCAGCCACAGCAGGTAGCCGAGCAGGGCGAGCAGCGTCAGCGAGTCGCGCACCAGCGACAGCAGCGAGACGACCAGCGTCGCGGCGCCGTTCTGCACCTCGTAGACGAGGGTGTTGGTCAGGCTGCTCGCCGAATGACGGCCGAACAGCTGTGGCTCGGCGTCGAGCAGGCGCTCGAACATCGCGCGCCGCATGTCGAGGATGCCGCGGTTGGACGCCCACGACAGGCCGTACTGCGCCAGGAAGCCGGCCGCGCCGCGCAGCGCGAACAGCGCGATCAGCGCGAGCGGCACCGCCCACAGCGGCAGCCGCCCGCCCTGGAAGCCCTTGTCGAGCAGCGGCTGCATCAGTGCCGGGATCAGCGGCTCGGTCGACGCGGCGATGATCGAGCCGACGATGGCGACGACGAAGCCGAGCCGTCCGGCAGCGAAGAACGGTAGCAGGCGCCGCAGCCGCGCTACCAGGGTCGGGCCGCCGGCCGCTGTGCCGCGCATCGCGCCCGCCGTCAGCGCGTCGTGATGCGCTGCCATTGCAGCGCCCACTCGTCGCGGTGCGCCAGCTCGTAGGCCTTGGCGTAACGGTAGAAGGTGACCTCGAAGTAGGAGATCGCGATCAGCAGGCCGGCCCAGCCGTCGAGCACGCCGCGCTTGAACACGTAGTGGCGCAGGAAGGCCCACACGCCGTGGCCGAGGGCCCGGCCCATGGACGAACCGGCCTGGCGCGGCTTGGTCGCGCCGAGCGACGAATAGCGGTTCACCTTGGCCAGCACCTCCTCGAGGTTCTTGTACGGCAGTTGCCAGATCGGCTGGCGCAGATGGCCGATCGGCCGCGCGCTGGCGTTGACGAAGCCCTCGTGCACCGGGCTCGGCTCGTAGGTCATCAGCCCCTTGCGGAACAGCTGCGGCTGGCGGTAGTTGGGCGTCCAGCCCGAGTGGCGGATCTCGCGGCCGAGGAAGAAGTTGCGCCGCGGCACGAAGAACAGGTCGTGCCGGTCGTCCTCGACCGCGCGACGCATCTCGGAAGCGGCCTCGGGGGTGCAGCGCTCGTCGGCATCGAGGCTGAAGATCCATTCGTGGCTGCAGGCTTCGAGCGCGCGGTTGCGCAGGTCCCCGAAGCCCTTGAACTCGATCTGCACCACGCGTGCGCCCAGGCTCGCGGCGATCTCGGCGGTGCGGTCGCAGCTGAAGGAGTCGGCCAGCACGATCTCGTCGGCCCAGCGCACGCTCTCGATTGCCGCGGCGACCTTCTCCTCCTCGTTGTAGGCGATGATGTAGGCTGAAATCTTCTTCATGGGGTCGGCCGTTACGGTTGCTTTCTTCGCCGCATCGACGGCGAGCGGGCCGCGCCTAGCAAAATGCGGCCCATGATAGCGGTGGCCGGCGCGCCGGCCACCGTCAGCGCTGAACCAAACGGCCGCGTGCGGATCGCGAGCCACCATTCGACGATGCTTCGAAGAACCTTCCTTGCCGGCAGCGGCGCCAGCCTCTCGCTGCCCGCCTTCGCCCAGTTCCGCGTCGAGATCTCCGGCGTCGGCGCCACCCAGCTGCCGATCGCGGTGGCGCGCTTTCGCGGCGAGGACCCGGCGCTGCCGCTGTCGGCGATCGTGCGTGCCGACCTCGAGCGCAGCGGACTGTTCCGCGCCGCCGACCCCGGCGTCGCGCTCGACGAGACCGGTGCGCCGGCGTTCCAGGAGTGGCGCGGTCGCGCCGTCGACGCGCTGGTCGGCGGCTCGGCGACCCGGCTCGCCGACGGCCGCTTCGACGTGCGCTTCAAGCTGTGGGACGTCGTCAAGGGCGCCGACCTCGGCGGGCAGAGCAACGCCGTCGCGCCGGCCGACCTGCGGCTGGCCGCGCACCGCATCTCCGACTGGGTCTACGAGAAGCTGACCGGCGAGAAGGGCGTGTTCTCGACGCGCATCGCGTACGTCGTCAAGGCGGGCGGCCGCTACACGCTGCGCGTGGCCGATGCCGACGGCGAGAACGCGCAGGTCGCGCTGGCCAGCCCCGAGCCGATCATCTCGCCGGCCTGGTCGCCCGACGGCCGCCAGCTCGCCTACGTCTCGTTCGAGAGCCAGAAGGCGGTGGTCTGGGCGCAGGACATCGCGAGCGGCCGGCGCCGCAAGATCGCCGACTTCCGAGGCAGCAACAGCGCGCCGGCCTGGTCGCCCGACGGGCGCACGATCGCAGCGACGCTGTCGCGCGACGGCGGCTCGCAGCTGTTCGCGCTCGGCGTCGACGGCACCAACCCGCGCCGCCTGACCAGCAGCAGCGCCATCGACACCGAGCCCGTGTACAGCGCCGACGGCCGCTCGATCTACTTCGTCAGCGACCGCGGCGGCGGCCCGCAGATCTACCGCATGCCGGCCGCAGGCGGGGCGGTCGAGCGCGTCACGTTCGCCGGCGCCTACAACATCAGCCCGACGCTCAGTCCCGACGGCCGGCTGCTCGCCTATGTCAACCGAAGCGGCGGCGACACGTTCCGGGTGATGGTGCTGGACCTCGGCAGCCCGGGCGCGGGCCCGCAGCCGATCACCGACACCAGCGAGGACGAGCACCCGAGCTTCGCTCCGAACGGCCGGCTGCTCGTCTACGCCACGCGCTCGCAGGGGCGCGACGTGCTGATGACGACCACTGTCGATGGAAAGATCAAGGCCCGGCTGGCGTCGCCTGCCGCCGACGTGCGCGAACCGGCGTGGGGGCCGTACGGCCGATGACGCCGGCAATCGCGGCATACTTCCGCCCGCTGTATCGCGCCGCGATGGATGATGTCGCGGTTCGTCGTTCCTGCCCGTAGCCCCGGAGACCGCCCCGATGAACGTTTCGCCCTTCCTGTCCGCCCGCCTGGCCGTGTCGGCCGTGTTCGCCGCCGCCCTGCTCGCCGGCTGCGCCTCCGGCGTCAAGCTCGACCAGCCGGCGCCGGTCGAGACGCGCAGCACCGGCACCGCGCCCGGCGCCGCGGCTGGCGCCAACGCCGGCAGCCAGTCGCAGGTGGCCAGCGTCGATGTCGGCAAGAACGCCGCCGCCGAAGCCGCCGCCGCGCTGGCCAAGCTGCCGAAGCTCGTCTACTTCGACTTCGACAGCTTCGTCGTGAAGGACGAGTACAAGCCGGTGATCGACGCCAATGCCAAGGCGCTGGTCGCCGACCGCAAGCGCCACGTCAGCGTCGAGGGCCACACCGACGAGCGCGGCGGGCGCGAGTACAACCTCGCGCTGGGCCAGAAGCGCGCCGAGGCGGTCGCCAAGGCGCTGACCCTGCTCGGTGCGCAGGGTTCGCAGGTCGAGGCGGTGAGCTTCGGCAAGGAGCGACCGGCCGTCGAAGGCCACGACGAGACGGCTTGGGCGAAGAACCGCCGCGCCGAGATCGTCTACCGCTGATGAAGCCGATGCCGATGCCGCGCCTGCTGGCGGCGGCCTGCCTCGCCGCCGCGGCGGCGTTCGCGCCGGCCGCGCACGCCGGCCTGTTCGACGACGACGAGGCGCGCCGCGCGATCCTCGACCTGCGCCAGCGCGTTGACCAGGCCAGCGAGCAGAACCGCGCGCTCAAGGCCGAGCAGGCGCAGCAGGCGGCCAAGCAGGCCGAGCAGGTCGAGACGCTCAAGCGCAGCCTGCTCGACCTCAACAACCAGCTCGAGCAGCTGCGCGGCGAGCTGGCCCGGCTGCGCGGCCAGGACGAGCAGCTCGCGCGCGACGTCGCCGACCTGCAGCGCAAGCAGAAGGACATCACGCAGGGCGTCGACGAGCGCATGAAGAAGCTCGAGCCGCAGAAGGTCACGGTCGACGGCAAGGAGTTCACCGTCGACCCGGAGGAGCAGCGCCAGTACGACGACGCGATGGCGACCTTCCGCAAGGGCGACTTCGCCGCCGCCGCGAGCGCCTTCGGCGCCTTCCTGCGCCGCTGGCCCGGCGGGGGCTACACCGACTCGGCCACCTTCTGGCTGGGCAACGCCCAGTACGGGCAGCGCAACTACAAGGACGCGATCGCCTCGTTCCGCACACTGGTGAAGTCGTCGCCGGACAGCCTGCGCGCGCCCGAGGCGCTGCTGTCGATCGCCAACTGCCAGGTCGAGCTGAAGGACACCAAGGCCGCGCGCCGCACGCTCGACGAGCTGCTCAAGACCTACCCGAAGTCCGAGGCCGCGCAGGCCGGCCGCGAGCGCCTGGCATCGCTGAAGTAGCGACGCGCAGCGCCGCCTCGCGCGGGGCGCGGCTCCTAGAATCGCGCGCATGCAAATCGACACGGGTGCGCTGGCGGGGCACGTGCTGTGGCTCGCCTTCGCGCTGGCGGTGGCGTTCGGCGCGATCGCGCAGCGCACGCACTTCTGCACCATGGGTGCGATCGCCGACGTCGTCACGCTCGGCGACTGGACGCGCCTGCGCATGTGGGTGCTGGCGATGGCGGTGGCCATCCTCGGCTTCAACGCCATGGTCGCGCTCGGCTGGGTCGACGCGCACGACAGCCTGTACGCCGCGCCGCGGCTGAACTGGCTGTCGATGATCGTCGGCGGCGCGCTGTTCGGCTTCGGCATGGTGCTCGGCTCGGGCTGCGGCAGCAAGACGCTGGTGCGCATCGGCGGCGGCAACCTGAAGTCGCTGGTGGTGTTCCTCGTCATGGGGCTGGCCGCCTTCGCCACGCTCAAGGGCGTGACGGCGGTGGCGCGCGTGCGCTGGCTCGATGCCGTGCAGACCACGCTGCCCGCCGGGCAGGACCTGCCGACGCTGCTGGCCGGCGCGACCGGCGTCGGCTTGCGCCACGCGGCGGCTGCGCTCGGCCTCGCGCTCGCCGCCGGGCTGATCGCCTGGGTGCTGGCGCGGCCGGAGGGCCGCCGCCGCGAGGTGCTCG
>JBLMVT010000198.1:0-3275 GCA_050256835.1 Betaproteobacteria bacterium
CGCAGCGTCTAGGCTTCTCGATGGGTCCTTGGTGTGGAGTGATGTTCGTCGACACCGGACGCCGACACACACATCCAACGGAGGTTCACCATGATCATTCGCACCGCTCTCGCCGCCACCATCACTGCAGTCGCCCTGCTCACGGCAACGGGTTGCGCCGTCACTCGCGGCCAGGAAACCGTCGGCGCCTACGTCGACGACGCCAGCATCACCACCGCAGTCAAGGGCCGCTTCGTCGACAACAAGGAGGTCGACGCGGCGAGCATCCACGTCGAGACGCTCAATGGCACCGTGATGCTTTCGGGCTTCGCGAAGAACGCCACGGAGAAGTCCACGGCCGAGAGCATCGCGCGCGACGTGAAGGGCGTGAAGGGCGTCAAGAACGAGATCGCAATCCGCCCGTGAACCAAGGAGCAGTGGATTCGCCAACTCAAGGAAGGAGAGCCGGCATGCTCGAGACCATGCGGCCATCCTGGTCGTCCTCTGGATTCTGGGCTTGGTCACCTCGACCACGATGGGCGGATTCATCCATGTCCTCCTGGTCATCGCGATCGTGGTGATCCTGATTCGCTTGATTCAGGGCCGGCGCTTGTAGCGCTGCTCTACGACGTCCGGTCTTCACCGGAAGGAGAAAGCAATGAATGCGATCCGGATCGTGGCGATCGCGCTGATCGTCGCGGGTGCGCTTGCACTCGCCTACGGCGGGTTCAGCTACACGAAAGAAACCCACGAGGCCAAGCTCGGGCCGATCGAGCTCTCGGTACAGGAAAGGGAGACCGTGAACATTCCGATCTGGGCCGGCGTGGCCGGGATCGTGATCGGCGGCGTGCTCCTGATCTACGGAGCGAAGAGGAACTGAAATATGCGACGAATGCGGCTGTTGATCGTCGTGCTGTGGGCGCTGTTGTCGCTGCCTCCGGCCATGGGGCAGGTGAGCATCGGGCTGTCGGTGCCCGGCCTGAGCATCGGCATCAACGTGCCCGTGTATCCGGAACTCGTTCGAGTGCCGGGCTATCCCGTCTACTACGCGCCCCGAATGAGCGCGAACTTCTTCTTCTACGACGGCATGTACTGGGTTTACCAGGGCGACAACTGGTATGCGAGCTCCTGGTACAACGGCCCGTGGGGCCTGGTGGCCCCGGAGGTCGTCCCGGTCTACGTCCTGCGCGTCCCCGTGCGCTATTACCGCAATCCTCCCCGGTACTTTCGCGGATGGCGGCCGGACGCGCCGCCACGCTGGGGAGAGCACTGGGGGAACGACTGGGAGCAGCATCGAAGCGGATGGGACCGGTGGGACCGCAGGTCCGCTCCGGTACCTGCGCCACTGCCCGTCTACCAGCGGCGGTACTCGGGGGATCGGTATCCAGCGGTGCCGCAGCAGCCGGCGCTTCATGAACGCAACTACCGCTATCAGCCGCACGAGCCGGTGGTGAGGCAGCACTATCAGGAGCAGGGGATCCACGCACCGCCGGCGCCCCAGCGGGAGCAGCGAGCGCGGGACCGGAATGGTCCGAGGCAGCAGGACTCCCGACCCCCGCCGCCGCCGCGGCAGGACCGCCCGGCCGAGCCGGGCCAGAGGCGCGATCCGCGCCAGCAGGCCGGCCCGCCCGAACAGCAGGCGCCGAGGAGCGCTGGGCCAGGCAAGGGAACGTCGCACCAGCCAGGGCGCGGGCAAGGCCAGGAGAAGGACCGCGACAAGGGTGAGGACCGCGGTCAGGAACGGAACAGATAGTTCAACGACTGTGGCCGGCCGCTCGAGGCGTTGCAGCGCAGCGCATCGCGACCTCGACGTGCAAGGCCGAGTTCGGCACGGTCGGTGCGATGACGCACGTACGAACGTGCCCTGTACGTGCGTCAGCAGACAGACGGCGGACGACGTTACCCCTAGGCTCCAGTCATCGGAGCCAGACAGGCGAATTCGCGAAGGCTGAAGTCGGCGCGGACTTGGCGAAGAAAGTGCATGCGCGGCTGTGATCGCCAGCCCATCACTCCCAAGCTCGGCACTTCAAGGATTGAACAGTGAACAAACTCAATAACAACGCGATTGCGCTCGCGATCGGCTTGGCGTTCAGCGCCGGCGCGCTGGCGCAGGGCATGTCCGAGAACGACTTCCGGGCCGGCAAGGACACGATCGCAGCCGACTACAAGTCGGCCAGGACGACCTGCGCCTCTCTGTCGGGTAACGCGAACGACATCTGCATGGCCGAGGCCAGGGGCAAGGAGAAGGTCGCGAAAGCCGAACTCGAGGCCGGCTACAAGCCCACTGCGAAGTCGCGCTATCAGGCGCAGGTTGCCAAGGCCGAGGCCGACTATGCGGTCGCCAAGGAACGCTGCGACGATGCCGCGGGCAACGCCAAGGACGTCTGCCTGAAGCAAGCGCAGGCGGCCCAGACGGGCGCCATGGCCGACGCGACGGTGCAGATGAAGACCTCCGATGCGAACGCCACGGCCAACGACAAGTCGGCTGATGCGCACCGCAAGGCCGACGACCAGGCGGCCGACGCGAACAAGGAGGCTGCCGAAGACAAGCTGGATGCGCAGTACGGGGTGGCGAAGCAGCAGTGCGACACGTACGCCGGCAATGCCAAGGCCATGTGCCTGGACAAGGCCAAGGCCCACTTCGCGAAGCCCTGAGTCGCGCAGAGCGCACGAAGTCCGGCATGCACTTCGACGAGACGGAAGAAGGCGGTTATCGGATCTATGCCGGCGCGCTGGAGCCGATGAACGGAACGGGCTACGTTGCCACGGTGGTGATCAGTCGCCGGCACGCTTCCGGCCAGCGGGAGGCTTGGCGCGACACCAGCATGTCCGGCGGGCATCGCTGGCAGTCGCCGGATGAGGCTTTGCGCTACGCGATCGCGCGGGCGAGAGAGATCATCCGCACGCAGCCGGAGCGGCTGGCGTGCTGACGGGGATCGCGTGAGGGTCGCCGCCGTCGCCGTGGTGGCGCTGCTCGCGCTCGCTTGTGCGGCGCTGCTCGCCCGGGAGTGCGCAGCGGTGATCTCCGGCCCCGGCTGACTGGCGACGGCCCGAACGGCAAGCGCCTTCTTCAGCTCGGAAAGCACCATGAGACTCGCCGACTTCATCCTCATGAACATGGAGGCAATCGTCGTCGAGTGGGAAGAGTTTGCCGCGAGCCTCTTGCCGGCGGCCAAGGGAATGAGCTCGCTGGCCCTTCGTGACCACGCAGTACAGATCCTGCAGGCAGTGGCCACGGACATGTCAACGTACCAGAGCCGCCAACAGCAGCTCGACAAGTCCCAAGGGCTCGCAGA
>JBLMVT010000199.1:0-3219 GCA_050256835.1 Betaproteobacteria bacterium
GCCGCGGCGCTCTCGCGCATCAACCACGTGGTGGTCGTGTTCGCCGAGAGCCACAGCTTCGACAATCTGTACGGCCTGTTCCCCGGCGCCGACGGCATCGCGCAGGCGGTGGCCGAGCAGCGCACGCTGCAGCACGACCACGACGGCACGCCGCTCAAGGAGCTGATCGTGTTCGGCCACGACGGCAAGCCCGACCCGCGCTTCCCGCGCCTGCCCAACGCGCCGTTCCGCATCGACGCGCCACCCGTCGACCGGCGCATCGACGAGATCGTGCCGAGCCCGATCCACGTCTTCTTCCACAACCAGGAGCAGATCGACGGCGGCAGGAACGACCTGTTCGCCGCGATGTCGACGGTCGGCGGCTGGACCCTGGGCTACTACGACGGCTCGAAGTTCAGGCTGTGGCAGTGGGCGAAGGAATACACGCTGGCCGACCGCTTCTTCATGGGCGCGTTCGGCGGCTCCTACCTCAACCACCAGTACCTGATCTGCGCCTGCGCGCCGCGCCACGAGAACGCGCCCGAGTCGATGCGCGCCGTGCTCGACGCCGACGGTCGGCTGGCGAAGAAGCCGGGGTCGCCGTCGGCCAACGTCGGCGCCGTGCAGGTGGTGCGCGAAGGACAGGTCACGCCCGACGGCTTCTCGGTCAACACGACCCAGCCGCCGTACCAGCCGAGCGGCGTGCCGCCGGCCGACGGCGGTTCGAGCGACCTCGCCGACCCGAACGGCCGGCCCGGCTTCGGCCTGCCGCTGCCGCCGCAGACCGCGAAGACGATCGGCGACACGCTCACGGCCAAGGGCGTGTCGTGGGCTTGGTACGCCGGCGGCTGGAACGCAGCGCTGGCCGACGGCCGCCGTCCGGCGAGCGAGAAGCGCACGGTGATCTACGCGCGCGGCGAAGGCAGCCCGATGTTCCAGCCGCATCACCAGCCGTTCAACTACTACGCGCGCTTCGCGCCGGGGACGAAGGACCGCGCGCAACACCTGAAGGACGGCGACGACTTCCTGCGCGACATCGCCGCCGGCACGCTGCCCGCGGTGAGCTTCTTCAAGCCGGCCGGCCGCTACACCCAGCATCCGTCGTACACCGACGTGAAGAGCGGCGACGAGTACATGGCCGACATCCTCGCCAGGCTGCGCGCCAGCCCGCAGTGGAAGGACATGCTCGTCGTGCTGACCTACGACGAGAACGGCGGCTACTGGGACCACGTCACGCCGCCCACCGGGCTGGGCTGGGGCGACCGCTTCGGCCCGGGCACGCGCATCCCGACCATCCTCGCCGGACCGGGCGTGAAGCGCGGCTTCGTCGACCACACGAGCTACGACACGACCTCGATCCTCAAGCTCATCACCCGCCGCTTCGCGCTCGAGCCGCTGCCCGGCGTGCGCGAGAAGGCCGGCGACCTGACCGCCGCGCTGCAGTAGTCCGCTCTCCCGCCGGGGAGGGGTCAGGGGTCGCGCTCCAGCAGCATCGCGTCGCCGTAGCTGAAGAAGCGGTAGCGCTGGCGAACGGCGTGCGCGTACAGCGCACGCACGTGCCCGTAGCCCGCGAACGCGCTGACCAGCATCAGCAGCGTGCTCCTGGGCAGGTGGAAGTTGGTGATCAGCTGGTCGACCACCCGGAAGCGGTAGCCCGGCGTGATGAACAGTACGGTCTCGCGCGCGCCGGCCTCCAGCCGGCCTCCCTGCGCCGCCGACTCGAGCGCACGCAGCGAGGTGGTGCCGACCGCGACGATGCGCCGGCCGGCGGCGCGCGTGCGCTCGACCGCCTCGACCGTCGCCGCCGGCAGGTCGAACCATTCGCGGTGCATGCGGTGGCGCGACAGGTCGTCGACACGCACCGGCTGGAAGGTGCCAGCGCCGACGTGCAGGGTGAGGTATGCGCGCTCGACGCCGCGCGCCTCGAGCGCGCCCAGCAGCGGTTCGTCGAAATGCAGCGCCGCCGTCGGCGCCGCGACCGCGCCCGGCCGGGCGGCGAACACGCTCTGGTAGCGCCGTTCGTCCTCCGCCGTGTCGGGGTGCGATATGTACGGCGGCAGCGGCACGTGGCCGTGGCGCTCGAGCAGCGCGAACGGGTCGCCGGGAAGGCGCAGCCTGAACATCGATCCGTCGGCGCCGTCGCGGCCGAGCACCTCGGCGTCGAAGGCGTCGGCGAGGCGCAGCGTCGTGCCCGGCCGCGGCGGCTTGCTGGCGCGAACGTGGGCCAGCACCTCGTTGCCCTGCAGCACGCGCTCGACCAGCACCTCGACGCGCCCGCCGCTCGCCTTGGCGCCGAGCAGCCGCGCCTTGATCACCTGCGTGTCGTTGAACACCATCAGGTCGCCCGGCGCGAGCAGCGCCGGCAGGTCACGGAAGACGCGGTCGACCGGCAGCTCGCCGCGGCCGTCGAGCAGGCGCGAGGCGCTGCGCTCGGCCAGCGGGGACTGCGCGATCAAGGCGGGCGGCAGCTCGAAGTCGAAGTCGGCGAGCGTGTAGACGCGAGGTTCGGTCGAGGGCATGCGCGGGCAGAATTGTTCCATGCCCGATTCCAAGTCGGCGCCGCAACGCGCGCTCGAGAAGCTCGGCCTGGTGCGCGACATCGACCTCGCGCTGCACCTGCCGCTGCGTTACGAGGACGAGACGCGCCTCGTGCCGATCGGGCAGGCGCGCGAGGGCGAGACGGTGCAGGTCGAGGGCGAGGTACGCGCGGCGCGCGTCGAGTTCCGGCCGCGCCGTCAGCTCGTCGTGCGGCTGCACGACGCGAGCGGCGAACTGGTGCTGCGCTTCCTGCACTTCTACCCCTCGCAGCAGAAGACGCTGGCGCCGGGCACTCGCGTGCGCGTGCGCGGCGAGGTGCGCGGCGGCTTCCTCGGCCGTGAGATGGTGCACCCGTCGTTCAGGGCGGTCGATGAGGGCACGCCGCTGGCCACGGCACTGACGCCCGTCTACCCGACCACGGCGCAGCTGCCGCAGGCGTACCTGCGCAAGGCGATCGGGACGGCACTCGAGCGCGCACCGCTGCACGAGCTGCTGCCCGCCGAGGTGCTGCCGCCGCGGTCGATGGCACTGGCCGACGCGCTCGCCTTCCTGCACCACCCGCCGCCCGACGCCAGCCTGGCCACGCTGCAGGACCACTCGCATCCGGCCTGGCAGCGGCTGAAGTTCGACGAGCTGCTGGCGCAGCAGCTGTCGCGGCTGGCGGCGCAGCGCGAGCGCGCGCGGCTGCGCGCGCCCGCGCTC
>JBLMVT010000200.1:0-4865 GCA_050256835.1 Betaproteobacteria bacterium
AGTCGACGTACTCGATGTTGACCTTGGCGTGGTTGTGGATGCCGGCGTGGCGCAGCGCCTCGTTGAGCGACTTGTACGAGTCCGACAGCTCGGTGTACTTGCCGCACATCGCGATCGTCACCTCGTGCTGCGGGTGCTCGAGCGCGTGCACCAGGCGGTCCCAGCGGCGCAGGTCGGCCGGGCGCGTGAGCAGCTGCAGCTTCATGCAGATCAGTTCGTCGAGGCCCTGCTCATGCAGCATGCGCGGCACCTTGTAGATCGTGTCGGCGTCCCACACGCTGATCACGCCGCTCTCGTGCACGTTGGTGAACAGCGAGATCTTCTCGCGCTCGTCGTCGGGGATGCGGCGGTCGGCGCGGCACAGCAGCGCATCGGGCTGGATGCCGATCTCGCGCAGCTTCTGCACCGTGTGCTGCGTCGGCTTGGTCTTCAGCTCGCCCGCCGCCGCGATCCACGGCACGTAAGTGAGGTGCACGAAGGCGGTGTTGTTGGGCCCCATCTTCAGGCTCATCTGCCGCACCGCCTCGAGGAAGGGCAGCGACTCGATGTCGCCCACCGTGCCGCCGATCTCGACGATCGCGACCTGCGCGGCCTCGGGCGTGTCCATGCCCGCGCCGCGGCGGATGAAGGCCTGGATCTCGTTGGTGACGTGCGGGATCACCTGCACCGTCTTGCCGAGGTAGTCGCCGCGGCGCTCCTTCTCGAGCACCGACTTGTAGATCTGGCCGGTGGTGAAGTTGTTGGTGCGCTTCATCTTGGTGCTGATGAAGCGCTCGTAATGGCCGAGGTCGAGGTCGGTCTCGGCGCCGTCGTCGGTGACGAACACCTCGCCGTGCTGGAACGGTGACATCGTGCCCGGATCGACGTTGAGATACGGGTCCAGCTTGATGAGGGTGACCTTGAGGCCGCGCGATTCGAGGATCGCCGCGAGCGACGCCGACGCGATGCCCTTGCCCAGGGAGGACACCACGCCGCCGGTGACGAAGACGAACTTGGTCATGGCTTGCAGCACCCGCTTCGACGTCCGGGCCTCACGAATGCTGTTTCGGTAAAGGGCGATTCTACTGCCGTGCCCTGCGCGCGCCGCGTGCCGCGCCGCCGGCCGCCCGGAACGGCTGGCGCGTCGCCCACCGCCGCATTATCATGTGCATGCACATACGGAGGCACCTGAATGAAGACCGCGCGCGTGACCCTGCTGACGACGCCGGAAATGAAGGCGTTCCTCGCCCGCGAGGCCGAGCGCGAAGGGGTGAGCGTCGCCGAGCTGGTGCGCACGCGCTGCGAACGGCCGGCGGCGGGCGACGAGGCCGCGCTGCTGGAACTTGCAGCCGAGCTGCGCAAGGCCGTCGCCCAGGCCCGATCGAGCCTGCGCGGCGGGCTGGCCGAAGCCAACGAGGTGCTGGCCGAGCTGAAGGCGCGCCGCGGCGCGGGCGCTCGCCGGCCGCGCAAGGCGGCGCGTGCGTGAGCGCGCTCGGTGAGGCGATCGGCGCCGTGCGCGAGGCGCTGAAGCTGGCGGACGACGTGAAGCGCGCCGGCGAGACGCTGAAGGAGATGGCGGTCGAGCTGCGCGAGCACGATCGGCGCCTCACGCGGATCGAGGCCCAGCTCGAACTGCTGACGGGCGCTGCGATGGTGAAGCGGCTGAAAGGCGGCGAGTGAACATCGGCGGCGCTACACGGCGCCGTAGGCGGCCTTGCGCCTTGCCGTGTACGCCCACCACGGCGCGGCCGGCGCGCCGCGCATGAAGTCCGTCACCGCCATGAAGGTGTCGAGCACGCAAGGGTCCTGGCGGCGGCCCGTCCGCTCGCACAGCGCGCGGTAGAGCGCGAAGGCGTCGCGCGCGGCGAGCTCGCGCGGGTGGCGGATGCCGATGGCGCGCAGGTCGGCGGCCAGTGCCGGGCCGATGTTGGGCAGCTGCTCGAGCGCCTGGGCATCCTCGGGCTGGCGCGCCTTGCGCACGGGGCTGACGGCGGTCATGGCTACATCATCATGTTGTTGCGGATCAGCCCGACGGCCACGCCTTCGAGCGCGAAGTCGACGTCGCCGAACGGCACCACGATGGTCTTGAAGTCCGGGTTCTCGGGGATCAGCTCGATGCTGGTGCGCGTGCGGCGGAAGCGCTTGACCGTGACGTCGTCGCCCAGTCGGGCGACGACGATCTGGCCGTTCTTGGCGTCGCGCGCCTTCTGCACGGCCAGCAGGTCGCCGTCCATGATGCCGGCGTCGCGCATGCTCATGCCGCGCACCTTGAGCAGGTAGTCGGGGCGGCGCGGGAACATGCTCGCCTCCATGAGGTAGGTCTGGTCGATGTGCTCCTGCGCGAGGATCGGGCTGCCGGCGGCGACGCGGCCGACCAGCGGCAGCGCGAGCTGCGCCAGGCTGGGCAGCGGCAGCGAGAACTGCTTGCCGCGCGCCTGGTTGAGCGCGCGTAAAGTCTCCGACTGCAGGCGGATGCCGCGCGAGGTGCCGCCGACCAGTTCGATCACGCCCTTGCGGGCCAGCGCCTGCAGGTGTTCCTCGGCGGCGTTGGGCGAGCGAAAGCCGAGCTCGGCGGCGATCTCGGCGCGCGTCGGCGGTGCGCCGGTGCGCTCGATCGCGCTCTGCACGAGGTCGAGGATCTGTTGTTGGCGCGGCGTGAGTTTCGGGCTTTCTTGCACGGTCCACCTCTCGCGGACCATCGCCTGATGATCCATCCAGTGGCTGTATTTTCATCCAGCTAGACGAAAAATGCAAAGCGAAAGCGCCGGATCACTGACGGTCGTGCTGGGCACGGGCGGCACCATCGCGGGCACCGCGGCGCGTGCGGACGATGCGGTCGGCTACCGCGCGGCGCAACTCGGCGTGGCCGAGCTGGTCGCGGCGGTGCCGCCGCTGGCCGGCGTGCCGCTCGAGAGCGAGCAGGTCGCGCAGCTCGACAGCAAGGACATGGATTTCGCGACCTGGCGCCGGCTCGCCCTGCGCACCGCGCACCACCTCGCGCGCCCCGAGGTCGGCGGGGTCGTCGTCACCCACGGCACCGACACGCTCGAGGAGACGGCCTGCTTCATGCAGCGGCTGCTGGCGCCGGCCAAGCCGGTGGTGCTGACGGCCGCCATGCGGCCGGCCACCGCGCTGCTCGCCGACGGGCGGCAGAACCTGCTCGACGCGGTGCGCGTGGCGCGCGAAAGCGGCGCCTGCGGCGTCGTGGTCGCGTTCGCCGGCCGCGTCTTCGACGCCGTCGGCGTACGCAAGGTGCACGGCTACCGCCTCGACGCCTTCGATGCCGGCGAGGGCGGCCCGCTCGGCGTGGTCGAGGAAGGGCGGCTGCGGCGCTTTCGCGACTGGCCGCGCGGCAGCGCGCTCGGCGTCGGCGTGATCGACGTCGAAGAGGCGCGCTGGCCGCGCGTCGACATCGTGCTCAACCACGTCGGCGCCGACGGCGACGCCGTGCGCGCGCTCGTCGCGCCCGGCGCCGACGGCATCGTCGTCGCCGGCACCGGCAACGCCGCCGTGAGCGCGGCACTCGAGCGCGCGCTCGCCGAAGCCGCCGCCGCCGGCGTGGCGGTGCGGCTTTCGACGCGCTGCGCCGCCGGCGGGGTGGTCGGCGTGCCGGGAGCGAGCGCGCTCAGCGCCGTGCAGGCGCGCGTCGAACTGATCCTGGAACTGCTCGCCGCGCGCGGCGCCTGAATCAGACGACCTTCAGGTCGACATCGATGTTGCCGCGCGTCGCGTTCGAGTACGGGCAGACGATGTGCGCCGCCTGCACGATGTCCTCGGCCACGGCGCGCTCGACGCCGGGCAGGTGGATGCGCATCGCCACCTTGATGCCGAAGCCGGTCGGGATCTGGCCGATGCCGACATCGGCGTCGATCGACACCTCGGGCGGCAGGACGACCTTCTTCTGGCCGGCGACGAACTTGATGGCGCCGAGGAAGCACGCCGAATAGCCGGCCGCGAACAGCTGCTCGGGGTTGGTGCCGCGCGCGCCGTCGCCGCCCAGGCCCTTGGGCACGGTCAGCTTGATGTCGAGCACGCCGTCGTCGGACTTCGACTTGCCGTCGCGGCCGCCGGTCGAGGTGGCATGCGCGGTGTAGAGGATCTTTTCGGGGGAGGCCATGGTTCGCGTCCTTTCGTGAACGGGTGGTTGAACAGCCGGCCGCGTTCAGGCGGCCGTGCGCAGCCGGTCGCGCAGCGTCTGCAGCCGCGCGGTGAGGGCGTTGATCTCGTCGAGGTCGCAGGCGGTGGCGCACACCACCTGCGGCGGAATACGCACGGCGCGCGCCTTCAGCGCGCGGCCGGCGCGGGTGAGCTGCACCTGCACGCGGCGCTCGTCGGCGCGGTCGCGCGCGCGGCGCAGCAGGCCGGCCGCCTCGAGCCGCTTGAGCAGCGGCGTCAGGGTGCCCGAGTCGAGCGATAGCCGCTCGCCGAGCGCCGACACGGTCAGGCCGTCGCCCTCCCACAGGACGAGCATGACCAGGTACTGCGGGTAGGTCAGGCCGAGCGGGTCGAGCAGCGGCTTGTAGAGCTTGGTCATCGCCAGCGACGACGAGTACAGCGCGAAGCACAGCTGGCGGTCGAGCGCCAGCCAGTCGTCGCCAGCGGGCCGGCGGACGGGGGGGTGCAGCGGGGTCGGGCGAGGCATGGATTCAATGTAGTGCAATTGGATTGCACACGATCGAAAGGGTCTTGCGGACCCGGCCCTGCACTCGGGGCGTCAGCCGGCTGGAGCCGCCTCGATCGCCTCGATCTCCCCGCTCAACTCGAGCCAGCGTTCCTCCAGCATCACCGTCTCGGCGGCGATGTGGTTGAGCTGCCGGCCGGCGTCGGCGATGCGCGCGGACTCGAGGCGGCCACTGGCCAGCTCGGCCTCCAGCGCGTCGCGCTCG
>JBLMVT010000201.1:0-4633 GCA_050256835.1 Betaproteobacteria bacterium
CGACCGCGTCGAGGCGGCGCGCGACCAGGAAGTGACGGCGTGACGCGCGCCGGGCGCGATCAGACCGGTGCGCCGTCGGAATCCGCGAGCCGGCGCGAGTTGGCCGCGTCGCGGAACACCAGCGGGCGTTCGGTCGCCGCCGCCGCGCCCGCCTCGGCGCGCGCCACCGCCTCGAGCACCTTGCCGTGGTGCGGGCTGAAGCGGCACACCGGGTCGGCCGCTTCGGCGTCGTGGGCGATCAGGTAGGCCTGGCAGCGGCAGCCGCCGAGGTCTTCCTCCTTGTACGCGCAGCTCGCGCACGGCTCCTTCATCCAGCCGGTGCCGCGGTAGCGGTTGAAGCCGTCGGACTCGAGCCAGGCCGCGCGCAGCGAGGTCTCGCGCACGTTCGGGAAGGCGAGGCCCGGCAGCATCTTCGCCGTGTGGCAGGGCAGGGCGGTGCCGTCGGGCGCGACGGTGATGAACATGCTGCCCCAGCCGTTGACGCACTTCTTGGGCTTGCCCTCGTGGTAGTCGGGGGCGACGAAGAACAGGCGCATGCGGCCCGCGACCTTCCTGCGCCAGGCATCGGTCACCTCCTCGGCATGGCGCAGCTGCTCGCGCGTGGGCAGCAGCCGGTCGCGGTTGAGCCAGGCCCAGGAGTAGTACTGGGTGTTGGCCAGCTCGACGTACTCGGCGCCCATCTCGTCGGCCATGGCGAGGATGCGGTCGACATGGTCGATGTTCAGTCGATGGAGGACGACGTTCAGCACCATCGGCCAGCCGTGGTCCTTGATGATGCGCGCGACCTTGTTCTTCAGCTCGAAGGTCTTGGTGTGCGAGAGGAAGTCGTTCATCTCGCGCGTCGAGTCCTGGAACGACAGCTGCACGTGGTCGAGCCCCGCGTCCTTCAGCGCCCGCGCGCGCTCGGCGGTCAGGCCGACGCCCGAGGTGAGCAGGTTGCTGTAATAGCCGAGCCGGTGCGCCTCGGCGACGAGGATCTCGAGGTCATCGCGCACCAGCGGCTCGCCGCCCGACAGGCCGAGCTGCACGGCGCCCAGCTCGCGGCCCTCGCGCAGCACGCGCAGCCAGTCTTCGGTCGAGAGCTCGCTCTCCTGCTTCGCGAACTCGAGCGGGTTGTAGCAAAAGACGCAGTGCAACGGGCAGCGGTAGGTCAGCTCGGCGAGCAGCCACAAGGGAGGACCGACCTTCTCCATCACCACACCAGCCACCGCTGCTGCCCCGCCATCTCGACGAAGGCCGTCACGTCGCCCTCGAGCCCCTGCGTCGCGAATGCTGCCTCGAGGTCGGCGACGATCGCCCGCAGCTCGCGCTCGCCGTCGCAGCGCTTGAGGATCTCGCCGGCGCTCGGATTGAGCTTGACCATGCCCTCGGGGTAGAGCAGCACGTGCGCTTCCTGCGCCGGCTCCCACTGCAGGCGGAATCCCGGTCCGACGCGAGGCCGGCTGGCGGGCGTCAGGCTCACGGCGTCACTCCATAGCGCGTCACCAGTGCATCGCTCAACGCCCACAGGACGTCGAGCTTGAACTGCAGGATCTCGAGCGCGCGCTCCTGCAGCGGCCGCGTCGTGAAGTGGTCGAGCGTGATCGCCAGCCCCTGCTCGACGTCGCGGCGCGCCTGTCCGACGCGGTTGCGGAAGTACTGCAGGCCGGCCGGCTCGATCCACTTGTAGTGCTGCGGCCAGGTGGCCAGCCGCTGCTTGTGGATCTCGGGCGCGAACAGCTCGGTCAGCGACGAGCACACCGCCTCCTGCCACGGCGCACGGCGCGCGAAGTTGACATAGGCGTCGACCGCGAAGCGCACCGCTGGCACGACGTGGCGCAGGTCCTCGACCTCGTCGCGCGCCAGCCCCACGGCCTCGGCCAGCCGCAGCCAGGCCTCGATGCCGCCTTCGTCCCGGACGCCACCCAGCTCGAAGCCGTCGTGGTCGAGGATGCGCTGCACCCAGCCGCGGCGCACCGCGCGCTCCGGGCAGTTGGCGAGGATCGCCGCGTCCTTCACCGGAATGGCGATCTGGTAGTAGAAGCGGTTCGCCACCCAGCCACGGATCTGCTCGCGCGTCGCCCGACCGCTGTTGAGCATCACGTTGTACGGGTGGTGGATGTGGTAGGCCTTGCCGCGCTCGCGCAGCCGGGCCTCGAACTCCTCGCGCGTCCAGGCAGTCTGGTTCACAGGTCGATCCGCATGCCGTCCTCGCACACCTCGATGCCGGCGCGCGCCAGCGTGGCGCGCTCGGCCGAGGACTCGTCGAGGATCGGGTTGGTGTTGTTGATGTGGATGAGCAGCCGGCGCGTGCGCGCGGGCAGCTTCGCGAGCCACTCGATCATGCCGCCGGCGCCCGACTGCGGCAGGTGGCCGATGTCGCGCGCGGTCTTGTTCGACAGGCCGAGGCGCGGCATCTCATCGTCGGTCCAGAAGGTGCCGTCGACCAGCACCGCGTCGGCGTTCGCCATCGCGTCGAACACCGCCGGCGTGACGGCGCCGAGCCCGGGAGCGTAGAAGGCGCGCCGGCCGCTGGCCTCGTCGGTGAGGGTGATGCCGATGTTGTCGCCGGGCACGCTCGACTCGCGGTGCGGCGAGTACGGCGCCGCCTTGCTCGACAGCGCCAGCGCGCGCAACGTCAGGCCGGCGGCGCCGCGCACCGCGAACGGCGTGCCGTCGAGCGCGATGCGATGCCGCTCGACGCCGCAGTAGTGGCCGAGCACCGCGAGCACCGGGTTGCCGCGCGTCAGGTCCTCCTCCACCGGGTCGGTGCACCACAGCGGCAGCGGCGTGCCGCGCTCGCGCAGCATGAAGAGGCCCGTGGCGTGGTCGATCTGGCCGTCCATCAGCACGACGCCGGCGATCGCCGTGTCGCGCAGGCTGCGCGCCGGCTGCAGTTCGGGCCGGGCGCGGATCTGCTCGAGGATGTCGGGCGAGGCGTTGAACAGCACGCCGTCGGCGCCGTCATCGGGCCGCACGAAGAGCGACGACTGCGTGCGCGCCTTGAATCGCGGGCTGCCGGCACGCACGCCGGCGCAATTGGCGCAGTTGCAGTTCCACTGCGGGAAGCCGCCGCCGGCGGCCGCGCCGAGCACGGTGATGCGCATGGGCAAGGGCTGAAAGAACGACGCCCCGCGGTTCGGGGCGCCGTCCTGGATGCCGCGGTCGACTCAGCGTGCCGCGACGTACATCGTGATTTCGAAGCCGAAGCGGAAGTCACGGGCGGAGGGGGTGGTCCATTGCATGCAAGCTCTCCTTCAACGATGGCACAGCGCCGGCCGGCGCTGCGGGGACAAGAGGCGAATCCCGTGACGCATCGTCGCGCGGCGCTCAAGCACCGGCCAGCCCGTCGCTCATGATTCGCGGCTCATGAAATTCATGAACCAGCGCCGCACGGCGCTGCCCGATACCATCGGCCCATGAGCCTGCGGCTGAAGATCAACCTGGTGATGGCGGTGCTGACGCTCGCCTTCGCCGCGGCGGTGATCGCGCTGCAGTTCCGCAGCATGCGCGAGTCGGTCGGCGAGGAGACGCTGGCCGCCAACCACGTCGCCTCGCAGCTGCTCAACCGCGCGGCCTGGGGCTACGCGGCGCAGGGCACGCCGGCGATGCTCGCCTTCCTGCAGGGCGTCGGCCGGGTGCGCTCGAACGACATCTGGCTGTTCGACGCGGCCGGCCGCGAGCTGTACCGCTCGCCGCCCTCGCCGTACAAGGCCGGCCGCGACGCGCCCGACTGGTTCGACCGGCTGGTCTCGCCGCCGCCTTCCGAGCAGTCGATCCAGTTCCCCGACGGCAAGCTGGTGGTGCGGGCCAACGCCAGCCGCGCCGTGCTCGACGCCTGGGATTACCTGGTCGTGCTCGCGCTCGCATCGCTCGGCCTGCTGGTGGCGGTCAACGCGCTGGTGTTCTGGATCGTCGGCCGCACCGTGAGGCCGTTCGGGCGCATCGTCGCCGCGCTCGACGAGGTGCAGGCCGGCCGCTTCGACGTCGCGCTGCCCGCGTTGCCGGGCCGCGAGGCCGGCGCGATCGGTGCCGCCTTCAACCGCATGGCCGGCGTGCTGCGCCAGAACCTGGAGAACGAGCGCCGCGCCATCCTGGCCGAGCGGCAGCTGTCCGACAGCCGCGAGCTGCGCCAGTGGATCGACCAGCAGATCGAGCGCGAGCGGCAGATGATCGCGCGCGAGCTGCACGACGAGCTCGGCCAGTCGGTGACGGCGATCCGCAGCATGGCGCTGTCGGTCGCGCAGCGCACGCAGCCGCGCGACCCCGAATCCGCGCAGGCGGCGCGGCTGATCGCCGACGAGTCGTCGCGGCTGTACGACGCGATGCACGGCCTGATCCCGCGGCTGGCGCCGCTGGTGCTCGACCGCTTCGGGCTGGCCGAGGCGCTGGCCGACCTCGCCGAACGCACGCGGCGCAGCCAGGGCGCCGCGCTGCAGCTCGCCCTGCAGGTCGAGCTGGGCGAGGCGGCGCTGTCCAACCACGCCGCGCTCGCGCTCTATCGCGCCGCGCAGGAGGGCCTCACCAACGCGCTGCGCCACGGCGGCGCCGGCCGCATCGAGGTGCGCGTGCAGGCACGGCCCGACGGCACGGTGGCGCTATGGGTCGACGACGACGGCCGCGGCCTGGCCGGCGACGCGGCGCCGGCGCACGG
>JBLMVT010000202.1:0-3559 GCA_050256835.1 Betaproteobacteria bacterium
CTGCGAGCACCGCTACGCCGAGGCCGGCCGCGAATGCCGGCAGGTGTTCGACCTCGCCGCCGCCCAGCCGGCGCGGGCGCGCCGGCTCGCCGAGGCGCTGGTCGAGGGCTTCGTCGACCAGATGCTCGGTTGCGACCGCGACCTGACGATCCGCCTGCTCGCCGAGGGCGCCGGCGACAAGGCTTCGCTGCACGCGCTCAACGTCAGCGTCATCGCGCTGCTGATGGGCCGCGTGTTCAGCCTCGCCGACGAAGACCTGCACGACGTCGGGCTGGGCGCGCTGATGCACGACGCCGGCAAGATCGAGGTGCCCGAGCGGCTGCGCCATTGCAGCGAGCAGTTCAGCCCGTCCGAACTCGGCTGCTACCAGGAGCACGTCGGCTTCGGCGTCACCATCGGGCGGCGCATGGGGCTCGGCGCCGGCGCGCTGGCGGTCATCGAGCAGCACCACGAGCATGCCGACGGTAGCGGCTTTCCGCGCGGCCTGGGCAGCGAGCGCATGAGCGTCGCGGCGCGCATCGTGGCCCTCGTCAACCGCTACGACAACCTGTGCAATCCGCAGCAGCCGTCCAAGGCGCTGACGCCGCACGAGGCGCTGGCGCTGCTGTTCGCGCAGGGCAAGAGCCAGTTCGACACGGCGATCATGGCGGCGTTCATCAAGATGATGGGCGTCTACCCGCCGGGCTCGGCCGTGCAGCTCACCGACGACCGCTACGCGCTCGTCACCGCCGTCAATTCGAGCCGGCCGCTCAAGCCGCGGGTGCTGGTCTACGACCCCAAGGTGCCGCGCGACGAGGCGCTGCTGCTCGATCTGCAGGAGGAGCCGGGGCTCGGCATCCGGCGCAGCCTCCGGCCGCAGGCCCTGCCGCGGCCGGCGCTCGACTACCTCTCGCCGCGTCCGCGCGCCATCTACTTCTTCGAGCCGGTGCAGGCGCCCGGGCGGCAGGAGCCGGCCGCAGCCGCCTGAGCCACCGGGCGCCCGGCCGCCAAACCCCGCGACCGCGCGCAGGTCGCGAAATTTTCACTACGATGGCTGCCATGAGCAGACCGTCCACCCCGACCGACGAAAGGGCAGGCCGATGATCGCGGGCTACGGCGTGCTCGAGCGCAAGCTCGAATCCCTGGGCATCCCGCTGGCCGTGGTGCTGCCCGGCGGGCAGCGCATCGGCCCCGACGACGCGCGCGTCACTCTCGCGCTGACTGAGCTGGCGCCGCTGATGCACGTGGCGACCGGCCAGGTCGGGCGCGTGGCGCAGGACTACGTCGAAGGGCGCGTCGACATCACGGGAACGATGCGCGACGTGACCGCGGTGGCCAGCCAGATGATCGAGCGCGACCCGACGCACGCCGACGAGCGGCCCGGCCTGCTCGCCTGGTGGCGCGACGTGCTGCGCCATGCGCGCTCGCGGGTGCAGCACCAGCCGGCGGTCGACGCGCGCCAGGTGCAGTTCCACTACGACGTGTCCGACGACTTCTACGCCCTCTGGCTCGACCCGCGGCGGGTCTACTCGTGTGCGTACTTCGCCGACCCGGCGATGAGCGTGGCGCGCGCCCAGGAGGCCAAGCTCGACCACATTTGCCGCAAGCTGATGCTGCGCGAGGGCGAGCGCTTCCTCGATGTCGGCGCCGGCTGGGGTGGCCTGCTGCTGTGGGCGGCCGAGCACTACGGCGTGCGCGCGCACGGCATCACGCTGTCGAAGAACCAGCATGCGCACGTGACGCGGCTGATCGGGCAGCGCGGCCTGCAGGGCCGCGTGTCGATGGCGCTGGCCGACTACCGCGAGCTCGACGAGTCCGAGCCGTGGGACAAGATCGCCTCGGTCGGCATGTTCGAGCACGTCGGGCTGGCGCAGCTGCCGACCTACTTCGCCAAGCTGCGCCGCCTGCTGCGGCCGGGCGGCCTGCTGATGAACCACGGCATCACCGCGGCGGGCACGCGCAACGCCGCGCTCGGCGCCGGGCTGGGCGACTTCATCGAGCGCTACATCTTCCCCGGCGGGGAGCTGGTGCACGTGTCGCACGCGCTCGAGGTGCTGTCCGAGGCCGGCCTGGAGGCGGTCGATGTCGAGAGCCTGCGCCCCCACTACGCTCGCACGCTGTGGGCCTGGTCGGACGCGCTCGAGTCGCGCCTGTCGCGGGCGCGCGAGCTGACGCGCGAGAGCGTGGTGCGCGCCTACCGGCTCTACCTCGCCGGCAGCGCCATGTGCTTCGAGCAGGGCTGGATCAGCCTGTACCAGATGCTCGCCGCGCGGCCCAGCGGGCGCGTCGACGGCGGCGCCCTGCGCGGCGCGCAGTCCGACTACCCGTTCAACCGCGGCTACGTCTACCGCACGGCTTGAGGCTCCCGGCGATGATCTACAAGTTCAGGAGCAAGGCGGCGGGCGACGTCATCATGATGGGACCGACCGGCGACGCGGTGCTGCGTGCCGCCGGCCGGGAGCCGTCGCCCAAGGGCATCTTCGAGCCGGCGTCGCTGCCGGCCGCGCGCGCGGCGATCGAACGCGCCGTCGCCGCCGACGACGCGGCACGCGCCGAGGCCGAGGCCAAGGCGAAGGCCGAGGGCGTGCGGCCGCCGAAGGGCGACGGCATCGGCCTGCGCCAGCGCGCCTGGCCGTTGGTCGAGATGATGAAGCGCGCCGAGGCCGCCGACGAGCCGATCGTCTGGGGCGTCTGAGCTCGCAATCCCACCGACGACATCGAGGAGCGACGCGACATGAAGCTGTGGAGCACGAGCTGGGCCAACGGGGACCGCATTCCGCCGCGCTACGCCGCCGGCCGGATCGACCCGGCCGGCGGGGTCACGTTCTCGGACAACGTCAACCCGCACCTGGCGTGGGACGAGGTGCCGTCGGGCACGCGCTCGTTCGCGCTGATCTGCCACGACTTCGACGTGCCCAGCCGCGGCGACGACGTGAACCAGAGCGAGCGCGAGGTGCCGTCCGACCTGCCGCGCGTCGACTTCTTCCATTGGGTGATGGTCGACCTGCCGAGCGATCTGCGCGCCATCGCCGAGGGCGAGTTCAGCCGCGGCTTCACCGCGCGCGGCAAGACCGGCCCGGCGATCGAGGGCAAGCCGGCGCTGAAGGGCGCACGCCAGGGCATCAACGACTACACCGGCTGGTTCGCCGGCGACGCCCAGATGTCCGGCCAGTACTTCGGCTACGACGGCCCGTTCCCGCCGTTCAACGACTCGCTGGTGCACCACTACGTGTTCACGCTGTACGCGCTGAAGATCGACCGCGTGCCGGTCGAGGGCGCCTTCACCGGCGCTCAGGTGCGCCAGGCGATCACCGGCCAGGTGCTCGCCGAGGCGACCCACTCGGGCACCTACACGCTCAACCGCAGGCTCGGCGCTTGAGCCTCGAGGACGAGCCGACGCGCGTGCTCGCCGTGCGCCACGGCGAGACGGCGTGGAACGTCGACACGCGCATCCAGGGCCAGCAGGACATTCCCCTGAACGACACCGGCCGCTGGCAGGCCGAGCGGCTGGCGCGCGCGCTCGCCGACGAGCCGCTGGCGGCGGTCTACGCCAGCGACCTCGTGCGCGCCCACGAGACCG
>JBLMVT010000203.1:0-5854 GCA_050256835.1 Betaproteobacteria bacterium
CGGCCTTGCCGCCAGGCCTCGAGCCAGTCGGGCCGGTAGGTCACGTACTGTTCGAGCAGCGCGGCGACGCGCCCGGCCAGCTCGAAGCGCATCAGTGGGTCGGCGCCGGCGAGGTAGCGCGCCAGGCGCGGATGCGCACCGACGAAGCCGGCGTCGCCGAACGCGGCGTGGAGCCGCCACTGCAGCAGCGCCGGTTCGAACGGCGACTCGGCCGCCACCGCGGGCAGCACGCGCCCGATCTGCCGCCACAGCCAGCGCGCGAGGAAGTCGAAGCGCACGTTGGCGCACACGCCGTGCGCGCGCGCGATTGCCAGCGTGAGCTCGCGCCGCAGCGCGGCGCTGGGCACGATCAGCTCGTCGCCCGCGAACGGGTCGCCCGCGCTGCCGGCCAGGCGCTCGAGCAGCTGGCTGGCGAGCGACTCGTGGCGGTTGGAGAAGTGCAGTTGCAGCATCGGTGGGCCGGAGTCGGCGCGCCAGCGTGCCAGCCTGCTGGCTCAGCAGGTGAGCCCGCGGGGTCGGCGCCGGCGCCGGATTGTGCCGGGCCGATCGGAAGATCCAGGCCGATCGCTTCGCGGCGCGTGCCGCGCGCCCGGAATGGTCCCACAATGCACGCTGGACGCACGGGGGCGGAGCAGGTCGCCGCGGTGCCGGGCGTCCGGCCTCGCTCGAACAAGGAAGATCCGCGGGAGGGACTTTCGACGGATTGTCTGCCACTGCTGGTTGGTCCCATGAGCGAACCCGACATTGCCCATCTCGCGAAGCTGCGCCTGCTGTTGCACCACGACGGCATCCGCTCGGCGATGGCCTACCTGAACAGCCTGACCGCGCACCGCTTCACGGCGCTGTATCGGCTCGATGCGGAGACCGCGCGGGCGCTGTACTTCTTCGATCGCAAGCACCCGTGGGTCGAGACCACGCCCGACTACCCGGTCAACGCCACGTACTGCGTGCTCGTCGTCGAGCGCCGCAAGCCGGTGGTGATCGAAGATGCCCTGGGCGAACCCTGGCTCGACGCGCACCCGGCGCGCCAGGCGGTGCGCAGCTATTGCGGCGTGCCGGTCGCGCCGGCCGGGGCGCCCTACGGCGCGCTGTGCCACTACGACGCCGCCGCGCACGTGACGGGCAGCGACACGGTCGGGCTGCTGCAGGCCTTCGCCGGCCTGCTGTCCGCCCGACTGGACACCGGCGGCTGATGAAGGGCCGGACGGCCCGCCGTCAGCCGCCCAGGCCCGCGACGACGACGGGCACGTGCCGCTCGGCCGGCGGGCGGCGGACGGCGCGGATCGGCCACTCGGGGTTGTCGAGCGCGAGCCGCGGCCGCGCGCCCTGCACGTCGCGGTGCGCCGCCGCGTAGGCGTCGAGCGTGCCGACGTCGCGCCAGTAGCCGCACTCCTCGTCGCTGCGCACGCCGGGCACGACGTTGCGCCGGAAGTCGTAGGCGACGACGCGGTGGGTGTCGATCAGCTGCGGCAGCACGTCGCGGCCGAAGTCGCGCGCATCGCCGGACAGCGCCTCGCGCAGCACCTCCGGACGGAACAGGTAGTTGCCCATCGACACCAGCGCGAAGCGCGCGTCGCCGGGCATCGGCGCGGGCCGTGCCGGCTTCTCGCGGAACTCCAGGATGCGGCCGTCGACCCGCGTGCCGAGCACGCCGAACTCGCGCGCCTGCTCGATCGGGACCGGCAGCGCGGCCACCGTGGCGTCGGCCGCCGCGCCCTGGTGGCAGGCGATCATCTGCTGCACGTCCATGCGGTAGACGTGGTCGGCGGCGAACACGGCGACGATGTCGGCGCGGCAGCCTTCGAGCAGGTCGAGGTTCTGCCGCACCGCATCGGCCGTGCCGCGGAACTCCCGTCCGGCGCGGCCGGGCAGCACCGGCTCGATGAACTCGCCCGGCCCCAGGTCGGCGCTCGACCACTGCGAGGCGAGGTGCGCGAGCAGCGGCTCGGGCTTGTACTGCAGCAGCACGAAGACGCGCCGCACTCCCGAGTTGTACAGGTTGCTCAGCACGAAATCGATGATGCGGTACGGGCCCGCCAACGGCAGCGCCGGCTTGGGCTGCTGGGCCGTGTAGGGGCGCAGGCGCACGCCTTCGCCGCCAGCCATCACGAACGCGATGACGCGCGGGGCAAGGGCCATCGCGTTCCTCCCTGTCACGCCACGTTGAGTGCGACTACGCTACCCCCGGCGCACGGGGGCCGGCTTGACGAAGCTCAAGGGCTGCCTACAGGCCTTCCTCGCGCACCAGCAGCACCGGCACGCGGGCGCCGTCGAGCACCGTCTGCACGTTCTCGCCGAGCGCATGGCGATCGCGGCGGCGCTGCCCGTGCGCGCCCAGCACGATCAGGTCGCAGCCGGCGCTGTCCGCCTCGTCGCAGATCGCGTGGGCGATGTCGTCGCCGCGTCCGCCGCGCAGCGAGGTGTCGGCCGGCACGCCGGCTTCGTTGGCCGTGCGGCGCGCGCGAGAGAGCAGTTCCTCGCCCCAGCGGCGGCGCGCGCGGTCCGTGCCGCTGCCGGCAGCGGGGTTGTCCGGGTCGAGCACGTGCAGCAGGCACAACCGCGCTCGTTCGCGCGCGGCCAGCGCGATCGCCTCCTGCAGCCCGAATTCGGCGCTCGCGCTGCCGTCGAGGGGAACGAGGATGCGGTAGTGCATCGGACCGACCCGTCAGTGAAATCGGCCCGATTCTTGGCCGCGACGCGAGGCCGCGGCTTGAGCCAGCGCAACGGGCGCGCGGGTGCGCGCCTGCGGTCAGCGGCCGGGCTGGCTGTCGCCGCCGTCCGGACGGGCGTCCGGCAGCGTGTCGCCGCGCAGCTCGTCGCGCTCGCCCGCGCGGGCGGTGGCGTCGTCCGCCACGCTGGACACGCAGTCGCGGCGTTGCCGCTGGTTGGACAGCCGGTCGCACAGCTGCACCGCCTCGTCGGCCGTGATGACGGTACCTTCGAGGTCCTCGCGCAGCGCCGCACCGGGCGCGGACATCGCGCCGGCGGGGGCGCTCTGGTGGTTGCGGTAGTAGGGCGAGTGCGCGGCGGCGCCGCTCTGGGCGAATGCCGCGGTGGTGCCGGCGGCCAGCGCGACGGCGGCCAGGGTGTGCATCGTTCGCTTCATGTTCGTTCCTCTCCTGAAGGCATCAAGGGCAGCCTTCAGGCGGCAAGGCGCGTTCCCGTGGCGAGCGCCGGCCGGCGCGCCAGCAGCTCGCCGATGGTGCGCTCGTAGGCGGCGGCCAGCCGCAGCAGCACGAAATCGCCCTGCGGCGGTCCGATCAGCTGCAGCCCCATCGGCAGGCCGCGCGCGTCGAAGCCGGCGGGCACGCTGATCGCCGGCAGCCCGCCCAGCGTCGCGTAGATCGTTACCTCCATCCAGCGGTGGTAGGTGTCCATCGCCACGCCCTCGATCGCGGTCGGCCAGTCGAGCGTGGCGTCGAACGGCCAGACCTGCGCGCTCGGCAGGGCGAGGAAGTCGTGGCGCTCGAACAGCCGCAGCAGCCGATGGTAGAAGGCGGTGCGCTGCAGGCTCGCCGCGTACACGTCGGCCGCCGACAGGCCGGAGCCCTGTTCGGCCTCCCAGCGCGCCGCAGGCTTGAGCAGTTCGCGCCGGGCCGGGTCGGCGAAGAAGGGCGCCAGCCGGCCGGCGACCAGCCAGCGCCGCCAGGCCAGCCAGGTGCGCCAGACCTGCTCCGGGTCGAAACCCGGTGCCGTGGCCTCGACAGCGCAGCCGAGTCCTTCCAGCCGGCGCAGCGCGTCGCCGCAGACCTCGGCGATGCCGCGCTCGAGCGGCAGATGGCCCTGCAGGTCGCCGAGCCAGCCGATGCGCAGGCCGCGCACGCCGGAGTCGAGCGGCTGCGCGAACGTGCTACCGTCCTCGGCGATCGACAGCGGAGCGCGCGGATCGCGCCCGGCCTGCACCGACAGCAGCATCGCCAGGTCGCGCACGCGGCGTCCCATCGGGCCCTCGGTGCCGAGCTGGCTGACGAACTGGTCGCCGAGCGGACCGACCGGCACCCGGCCCGCGCTCGGTCGCATGCCGAAGACGTTGCCGAACGCTGCCGGGTTGCGCAGCGAGCCCATGAAGTCGCTGCCGTCGGCCACCGGCTGCATGTTCAGCGCCAGGCTGACCGCGGCGCCGCCGCTCGAACCGCCCGCCGTGCGCGTGCGGTCCCAGGCGTTGCGGGTGACGCCGAAGACGGTGTTGTAGGTGTGCGAGCCGAGTCCGAATTCCGGCGTGTTGGTCTTGCCGACGACGATGCCGCCGGCGCGCTTCATGCGCTCGACCATGATGGCGTCCTGCACCGGCACGTGGTCTGCCAGCAGCGGCGAGCCGAGCGTGGTGCGCACGCCGGCGGTGAACGCCATGTCCTTGATCGCCATCGGGAATCCGTGCATCCAGCCACAGCTCGCGCCGCGCGCCAGTTCGGCGTCGTGCGCGTCGGCCTCGGCGACCAGGTCGTCGGCCGGCCGCAGGCTGACGATGGCGTTGACCGCGGGGTTGAGCACCTCGACGCGCCCGAGGAAGGCAACCATCAGCTCGCGGCACGAGACGCGCCGCGCGTGGATTGCCGCGCTCAGCGCGCAGGCGTCGAGGTCGAGCGGGTGCGCGTCGTCGGCCACCGGGCGACTATAGCCCGCGCGCCGGCAGCGTTCAGATCGCCGAGGTGGTGGTGGTCGAGGCGAAGAACGGCATCGCGCCGGGCACTTGCGTTGACCACACGTCCTGCCTTGCCAGCCGCGTCAGCGCGTCCAGGATGCGCACCTTCGAGGCCAGCACAGGGGCCGGCGTGAGCTCGGCGATCGCCTGCAGGCCCTTGAGCTTCTGGATTCGCGACGGCCGGTCGACCGCGACCACGAGCCGCGTGCCGTCGATCAGCAGCGGCAGCGTGCGCATCTCGGTCGCCATGCGCAAGGTGAGCTTGCGCAGCGCCGCCGGGTCGATCGGGAAGCGCTCCAGGTCGACCAGCGGGAACCCCATCTTGTGCGCCAGCGCGGTCTGCAGGTTGGTGCGCGTCAGCAGGCCGGCGTCGACCAGGCGGCGGCCGAGCGGCACGTCGCTCGGCGGCGCGGCCAGCGCGCGCTCGAGCTGCACCGGGGTGACGAAGCCGAGCTCGAGCAGCGACTGGCCGAGCGGCCGCAGCGCCATGCGCTGCTGGTGTTCGATGGCCGCGAGCAGTTGCGCCGGGTCGGCGATCCAGCGCGCGGCGGCGATCTCCTCGGCCGAGCGGCCGAACTCGCACAGCGTGGTCGTCGCTGCCGGCGCGAACACGCGCAGCAGCGAACGCTCCTCGTCGACCGGCGTGAAGAGGTAGAAGCCTTCGGCGGCCTGCACGTGCCCGGCGGTGCGGCCGACCAGTGCCGGCCACGCCGGTTCGGTGGGCAGCAGCCGGTAGTCGCGCTCCTGCATCGCCGCCGGCACGCGCTCGACCGGCTCGTTGGCGCGGCGGGGCAGCGGCGCCAGCGGCGTGGTCAGCGTCAGCCGGCGCAGGCGGGTGAACGACAGGCGCACGCCGCGGCCGTCACTGCGCAGCCGCAGCTTCATCGACCGCTCGGCGACGTCCATGCTCACCAGCCGCGCCTCGATCTGGCTGCCTTCGATCGTCTCGACGAGGCAGGGCTGGCCGGCCTCGTCGGACGGCGGCGTCTCGTGGCGCCAGGCGAACGGCGGGCGCGGCCACTCCCAGGCGTCGGTGGGCGGCGAGAGGGGCGGGAACTGCAGCGGCACGGTGTCGAAGGGCAAGGACAAGGACTCGCCTCGGATTTTCGGCCGCCGCGCCCGCGTGCACGAGGAGCGCGCTGCGCAATGCGTCACGCGAGCCGCGCACGCTGCGCGCTGTTACTCCCAAAACGCGCGTACGCGCGCGCCGAC
>JBLMVT010000204.1:0-12423 GCA_050256835.1 Betaproteobacteria bacterium
GCTCGGACGCGATGAACATCAATGGCAAGAACGGCCTCGCGTGCCTGACCAACATGCTGTCGCTGCCGCAGACGATCGTCCTGAAGCCGCTGCCCGGCCTGCCGGTCATCCGCGACCTGATCGTCGACATGACGCAGTTCTTCCAGCAGTACAACTCGATCAAGCCCTACCTGGTCAACGACACGCCGCCGCCCGAGAAGGAGCGGCTGCAGACGCCCGAGGAACGCGAGGAACTGAACGGGCTGTACGAGTGCATCCTGTGCGCGAGCTGCTCGACCGCCTGCCCGAGCTTCTGGTGGAACCCGGACAAGTTCGTCGGCCCGGCCGGCCTGCTGCAGGCCTACCGCTTCATCGCCGACAGCCGCGACACCGCCACCGGCGAGCGGCTCGACAACCTGGAGGACCCGTACCGGCTGTTCCGCTGCCGCTCGATCATGAACTGCGTCGACGTCTGCCCCAAGGGGTTGAACCCGACCAAGGCGATCGGCAAGATCAAGGAACTGATGGTGCGCCGCGCCGTCTGAACGATGGACGCCCGACCGCTCGACCCGACCGCGCTGAACCGGCTACGCTGGCGCTGCCGCCGCGGCCTGCTCGAGAACGACCTCCTGATCGAGCGCTTCTTCGCCCGCCACGGGGCCGCGCTCACGGCCGGGCAGGGGCGCACGATGGAGGCGCTGATGGCGCTGCCCGACAACGAATTGCTCGACCTGCTGCTCGGCCGTGCCGAGCCGTCGGGCGAGCTCGCGCGCGACGAGGTGCGCGAGCTGCTCGCCCTGATGAGAGCGCGCCATTGACGCCGGCGCGAGGATTGCATCGACCGAGGTGTACGAAGTGAAGCCGCTTCCCAAGGAACCGACCATGACCCCGTCCGACGTCAAAGCCACTCTGTCGTTCTCCGACGGCAGCCCGAAGATGGAACTGCCGCTCTACAAGGGCACGCTCGGGCCCGACGTGATCGACATCCGCAAGCTGTACGCGCAGACCGGCAAGTTCACCTACGACCCGGGCTTCCTGTCGACGGCGGCGTGCAACTCGACGATCACCTACATCGACGGCGACAAGGGCGAGCTGCTGTACCGCGGCTACCCGATCGAGCAGCTGGCGGTGCACTGCGACTTCCTCGAGGTCTGCTTCCTGCTGCTGTACGGCCAGCTGCCGAACGCCGAGCAGAAGAGCGGGTTCGTCGCGCGCGTGACCAACCACACGATGGTCAACGAGCAGATGCAGTTCTTCCTGCGCGGCTTTCGCCGCGACGCGCATCCGATGGCGGTGATGACCGGGCTGGTCAGCGCGCTCTCGGCCTTCTATCACGACAGCACCGACATCAACAACCCGCAGCACCGCGAGATCTCCGCGATCCGGCTGATCGCCAAGATGCCGACGCTGGTGGCGATGGCCTACAAGTACACCGTCGGCCAGCCCTACACCTACCCGCGCAACCGGCTCAGCTACGCGGCGAACTTCATGCACATGATGTTCGCCACGCCGTGCGAGGAGTACCAGCCCAACGACGTGCTGGTGCGCGCGCTCGACCGCATCTTCATCCTGCACGCCGACCACGAGCAGAACGCCTCGACGTCGACCGTGCGCCTGTGCGGCTCGTCGGGGACCAATCCGTTCGCGGCGATCGCCGCCGGCGTTGCCTGCCTGTGGGGCCCGGCGCACGGCGGCGCCAACGAGGCCGCGCTGAACATGCTGGAGGACATCCAGCGCATGGGCGGCGGCGAGAAGATCGGCGAATTCATCAAGCAGGTGAAGGACAAGAACTCCGGCACCAAGCTGATGGGCTTCGGCCACCGCGTCTACAAGAACTACGACCCGCGCGCCAAGCTGATGCGCGAGACCTGCCACGAGGTGCTGGCCTCGCTCGGACTGGAGAACGACCCGCTGTTCAAGCTCGCGATGGAACTCGAGAAGATCGCGCTGAACGACGAGTACTTCGTCGCCCGCAAGCTGTACCCGAACGTCGACTTCTACTCGGGCATCGTGCAGCGCGCCATCGGCATCCCGGTGCCGTTGTTCACCGCCATCTTCGCGCTCGCGCGCACCGTGGGCTGGATCGCCCAGCTCAACGAGATGATCGGCGACCCCGAGTACAAGATCGGCCGGCCGCGCCAGCTCTACTCGGGCAGCGTGCGGCGCGACGTCCAGCCGATGGGCGAACGCTAGCGCGGGCAGGCGGGCGCGACGGCGGGCGCCGCGCGCCGTCGCCTCAGGTGCGGTACAGCGCGGCGCCGCAGCTGCTGCACGACGCGACGCCGGCGCTGGTGCGCAGCAGGTTCGAGCCGCAGCGGTTGCAGGTGAGCTTGCCGTACACCATGTTGGACGGGCTGACGCGGCGGTACTCTTCGTACGAGCCGAGCGGGCCGCCGGCGGCGACCGCCGGCATGGGGGCGGGGGAAGGTGCGGCCGACGGCGCGGGACGCGTCGGCGCCGCCGACGTGCCGACAGCGCCGCCCTTGTTGCGGTTCCACAGGAACCAGGCCACCAGGGCCACGATGATGACGCCGATCACGATGCTCAGGTTCATGTCTGGTCCACCTTGCGTTGATGTTCGGAACGTCGCTGAAGTCGCCGGGCGCCTGCGCGGCAGCGACCACCGGCGCGAGGATAGCAAACGGCCCCGCCCGCGACCAGCATCGGCTGCGCGGCCGCGCCCTCCACTCAGCGCGCGGCCGCTTCCAGACCGCTCTCGAAATGGCGGCGCATCAGCTCCACCGCGCGTTCGGCGTCGCGGGCCTCCAGCGCCTGCATGATCGCGCGGTGCTCGGCCAGCGAGTCGGCCAGCCGCCCGCGCTTGAACAGCGAATGGTGGCGGTTGAGCTTCATCACCTTGCGCAGGTCGGCGACGATCTGCGTGCGCCAGCGGTTGCCGGCGATGGCCAGCAGCCGCAGGTGGAACTGCTCGTTGCTGGCGAAGAAGGCCTCGCGCTGGCGCGCCTGCTTCTCCAGCCGCTCGTGCAGCACGCGCAGCTCGGCGAGCTGCGCGTCGCTGGCGTGGCGCGCCACCTCCCCGGCGGCGTCGCTCTCCAGCAGCGCGAGCAGGTGGTAGACCTGGGTCACGTCGTCGGCCGACATCTCGGTCACGTAGGCGCCACGCCGCACCTTCATCGTCACCAGGCCCTCGACCGCCAGCACCTTCAGCGCCTCGCGCAGCGGCGTGAGGCTGATGCCGAACTCGTGGCTGAGCTTCTGCTCGTCGATCCAGCTGCCGGGCTCGAGCGTGCGCGCGAAGATCTGCTGGCGCAGCCGCTCGGCGACGTCCTGGTAGAGCGCGCGCGGGGCGAGGGCGGTCATCGGTGTCAGCATTTTGAATTCATAATTATGGCATGATGGCGGGCAAGGAGAGCGACATGGCCGAGACGAAGCATCCCGACGCCCCGCTGGACGCCTGGGCGCGTGCCGCCGCGAAGTCGGCCCCGGGCGGCCGGCTCGAGGCGCTCGACTGGCGCACGCCCGAGGGACTGGTGGTCAAGCCGCTGTACACCGCGGCCGACGCCGCCGGCCTGCCGCACGCGGACACGCTGCCGGGCTTCCCGCCCTACGTGCGCGGCCCGCAGCCGACGATGTACGCGGTGCGGCCGTGGACGATCCGCCAGTACGCGGGCTTCTCGACCGCGGAGGAGAGCAATGCCTTCTACCGCCAGACGCTGGCCGGCGGCGGGCAGGGCGTCAGCGTCGCCTTCGACCTGGCCACCCACCGCGGCTACGACAGCGACCATCCGCGCGTGCAGGGCGACGTCGGCAAGGCCGGGGTGGCGATCGACTCGGTCGAGGACATGAAGATCCTGTTCGACGGCATCCCGCTCGACAAGGTGAGCGTCTCCATGACGATGAACGGCGCGGTGCTGCCGGTGCTGGCCGGCTACATCGTCGCCGCCGAGGAGCAGGGCGTCGCCGAGGAGCAGCTTTCCGGGACCATCCAGAACGACATCCTCAAGGAGTTCATGGTCCGCAACACCTACATCTACCCGCCGGCGCCCTCGATGCGCATCGTCGGCGACATCATCGACTACACATCGCGGCACATGCCGCGGTTCAACTCCATCTCGATCTCCGGCTACCACATGCAGGAGGCGGGGGCGAACCAGGCACTCGAGCTTGCCTTCACGCTGGCCGACGGCATCGAGTACGTGCGCACTGCGCTGGCCAAGGGGCTGGACGTCGACGCCTTCGCGGGGCGCCTGTCGTTCTTCTGGGCGATCGGGATGAACTTCTATCTCGAGATCGCCAAGATGCGCGCGGCGCGGCTGCTGTGGCACCGCATCATGAGCGGCTTCGGCGCGAAGAGCCCGAAGAGCCTGATGCTGCGCACGCACTCGCAGACCTCGGGCTGGAGCCTGACCGAGCAGGACCCGTACAACAACATTGTGCGCACCACGGTCGAGGCGATGGCGGCGGTGTTCGGCGGCACCCAGAGCCTGCACACCAACAGCTTCGACGAGGCCATCGCGCTGCCGACCGAGTTCTCGTCGCGCATCGCGCGCAACACCCAGCTGATCCTGCAGGAGGAGACGCACATCACGAGCGTGGTCGACCCCTGGGCCGGCAGCTACTTGATGGAGCGCCTGACGCAGGACATGGCCGACGCCGCCTGGAAGATCATCGAGGAGGTCGAGGCGATGGGCGGCATGACGAAGGCAGTCGATTCCGGCTGGGCCAAGCTGAAGATCGAGGCCAGCGCCGCCGAGAAGCAGGCGCGCATCGACTCGGGCGCCGACGTCATCGTCGGCGTCAACAAGTACCGCTCGGGCCGCGACGACGCCTTCGAGGTGCGCGAGGTCGACAACCATGCCGTGCGCGAGACGCAGATCGCGCGACTCGAGCGCATCCGGGCCACGCGCGACGCGGCCCGGGTGCGCGCCACGCTCGGCGCCCTCGCCGACTGCGCGCGCTCGGGGCAGGGCAACCTGCTCGCCGCGAGCATCGATGCGATCCGTGCCCGCGCCACGGTGGGCGAGGTCAGCGATGCGCTGGAGACCGTTTTCGGGCGCCACCGCGCCGACACGCACAAGGTGACCGGTGTGTATGCAGCCGCCTACGACAGTGCCGAGGGTTGGGAGCAACTGAAGCGCGAGGTCGACGCCTTCGCCGCCGAGGAGGGCCGCCGCCCGCGCGTGATGGTCGCCAAGCTCGGCCAGGACGGCCACGACCGCGGCGCCAATGTCGTCGCCAGCGCGTTCGCCGACCTCGGCTTCGACGTCGACATCGGACCGCTGTTCCAGACGCCCGAGGAATGCGCGCGCCAGGCGATCGAGAACGACGTGCACGCGGTGGGCGTCTCCACGCTCGCGGCCGGCCACAAGACGCTGGTGCCGGCGATCATCGAGGCGCTGCGACGCCAGGGCGGCGACGACATCGTCGTCTTCGTCGGCGGCGTGGTGCCGAAGCAGGACTACGACTTCCTCCACGCCGCGGGCGTGAAGGGCATCTACGGGCCGGGCACGCCGATCCCGGCGAGCGCGAAGGACGTGCTCGAGCAGATCAAGGCGGCGCGCCGGCGCGGCTGAGCCTTCCGAGCGCCCGTGCCGATGCGCGCCCACGACGACCAGGCCCTGTGCGAGGCCGTGCTGCACGGGGCGGTGGCGGCGCGCCGTCGCGCCGTTGCCAAGGCCATCACGCTGCTCGAGTCGACGCGTGCCGACCATCGCGCCCGCGCCGACGCCCTGCTCACCGCGCTGCTGCCGCACGCGGGTCGCTCGCTGCGGCTGGGCATTTCGGGCGCGCCGGGGGTCGGCAAGTCCACCTTCATCGAGGCGCTCGGCCTGTTCCTCGTCGCACGCGGCCACCGCGTCGCGGTGCTGGCGGTCGACCCCTCGTCGACCGTCTCGGGCGGCTCGATCCTGGGCGACAAGACGCGCATGGAGCGCCTCGCGGCCGACGAGCGCGCCTACATCCGGCCCAGCCCGGCGGCCGGCACGCTCGGCGGCGTGGCGGCGAAGACGCGCGAGGCGATGCTGGTGTGCGAGGCCGCCGGCCACGACATCGTCGTCGTCGAGACGGTCGGCGTCGGCCAGAGCGAGACCGCGGTGGCCGGCATGACCGACCTGTTCGTCCTGCTGCAGCAGCCCAACGCCGGCGACGACCTGCAGGCGTTGAAGAAGGGCGTCATGGAGCTGGCGGATCTGGTCGTGGTCAACAAGGCCGACCTCGACCCTGCCGCCGCCACGCGAACCGAGGCGCAGATCACGTCGGCGCTGCGCCTCGTCGGCCAGGGTCGCGCCGGCCACGCGGTGCCGCCGGTGCTCAAGCTGAGCGCGCTTTCCGGCGAGGGCATCGGCGACTTCTGGTCGCAGGTCGAGGCGCTGCGTGCGCGCGCGAGGGACGGCGGGCGCTTCGAGGCGCGCCGCCGCGGCCAGGCCGAGGCCTGGATGTGGGACATGATCCACGCCGGGCTGCGCGAGCGCTTCCTGCGCGATGCGCGGGTCAGGGCCGAGCTGCCGGCGATGCAGGCGCGCGTGCTGCGCGGCGAACTGCCGGCGTCGACCGCGGCGCGCGCCCTGCTCGCGCGCTTCGCCGGTGAACAACACTGAGACGAGGGACGACGACCATGCACGACATCCAGCAGATGCTCGAGGCCAAGCGCGCCAAGGCGCGCCAGGGCGGCGGCGAGAAGCGCGTCGCGGCGCAGCACGCCAAGGGCAAGCTGACGGCGCGCGAGCGCCTCGAGTTGCTGCTCGACGAAGGCACGTTCGAGGAATGGGACATGTTCGTCGAGCACCGCTGCACCGACTTCGGCATGGCCGACCACAAGGTCCCGGGCGACGGCGTCGTCACCGGCTACGGGATGATCAACGGGCGGCTGGTGTTCGTCTTCAGCCAGGACTTCACCGTGTTCGGCGGCGCGCTGTCGGAGGCGCATGCCGAGAAGATCTGCAAGATCATGGACCAGGCGATGAAGGTCGGCGCGCCGGTGATCGGCCTCAACGATTCGGGCGGCGCGCGCATCCAGGAGGGCGTCGCCTCGCTCGGCGGCTACGCCGAGGTGTTCCAGCGCAACGTGATGGCCTCGGGCGTGATCCCGCAGATCAGCCTGATCATGGGCCCGTGCGCCGGCGGCGCCGTCTACTCGCCGGCGATGACCGACTTCATCTTCATGGTGAAGGACTCGAGCTACATGTTCGTCACCGGGCCGGAGGTAGTGAAGACCGTGACGCACGAGGAGGTGTCGTCCGAAGACCTGGGCGGCGCGGTCGCCCACACGACGCGCAGCGGTGTCGCCGACCTGGCGTTCGACAACGACGTCGAGGCCATCCTCATGCTGCGCCGCTTCTACATCTACCTGCCGCTCAACAACCGCGAGAAGGCGCCGTTGCGCCGCGGCGGGCGCGCCGGCGACGCCGAGCGCGGCGACCCGGCCGAGCGGCTCGACTTCTCGCTCGACACGCTGGTGCCCGACCACCCGAACCAGCCCTACGACATGAAGGAGCTGATCCTCAAGGTCGCCGACGACGGCGACTTCTTCGAGCTGCAGCCGGAGTTCGCGAAGAACATCGTCGTCGGCTTCGCGCGCATGGAAGGGCAGACGGTGGGCATCGTCGCCAACCAGCCGCTGGTGCTGGCCGGCTGCCTGGACATCAAGAGCAGCACCAAGGCGGCGCGCTTCGTGCGCTTCTGCGACGCGTTCAACATCCCGGTCGTCACCTTCGTCGACGTGCCGGGCTTCATGCCCGGCACGAGCCAGGAGTGGGGTGGCATCATCAAGCACGGCGCCAAGCTGCTGTTCGCCTACGCCGAATGCACCGTGCCCAAGGTGACGGTGATCACGCGCAAGGCCTACGGCGGCGCCTACGACGTGATGAGCAGCAAGCACCTGCGCGGCGACGTCAACTTCGCCTGGCCGAACGCCGAGATCGCGGTGATGGGGGCCAAGGGCGCGGTCGAGATCATCTTCCGCGAGGACAAGGGCGACCCGGACAAGCTCGGGCGCCGGGAGGCCGAGTACAGGGAACGCTTCGCCAACCCCTTCGTCGCCGGCGCGCGCGGCTACATCGACGACGTGATCCAGCCGCACGAGACGCGCAAGCGCATCTGCCGCTCGCTGGTCATGCTGCGCGACAAGAAGATCGACAACCCGTGGCGCAAGCACGGGAACATTCCCCTGTAGAGCGCCGCCATGTTCAAGAAGATCCTGATTGCGAATCGCGGGGAGATCGCCTGCCGCGTCGTCAAGACGGCAAGGAAGATGGGCATCGCGACGGTCGCCGTGTACTCGGATGCGGACAAGGACGCGCTGCACGTCGAACTGGCCGACGAGGCGGTGCGGCTCGGGCCGGCGCCGTCGCGCGAGTCGTACCTGCTGGGCGAGCGGATCATCGCCGCCTGCCGGCAGACCGGCGCCGAGGCGGTGCATCCGGGCTACGGCTTCCTGTCGGAGAACGAGGCCTTCGCGCGCCGCGTCGAGGAGGAGGGTGTCGTCTTCATCGGCCCGAAGCACGCCTCGATCGCCGCGATGGGCGACAAGATCGCCTCCAAGAAGCTGGCCCTGGCGGCCAGGGTCAGCACCATCCCCGGCTACAACGACGCCATCGATTCGGCCGAGCAGGCGGTGCGCATCGCGCGCGACATCGGCTACCCGGTGATGATCAAGGCCAGCGCGGGCGGCGGCGGCAAGGGGCTGCGGGTGGCCTTCAACGAGCAGCAGGCCTTCGAAGGCTACGCCTCGTGCCGCAACGAGGCGCGCTCCGCCTTCGGCGACGACCGCGTGTTCGTCGAGAAGTACGTCGAGCAGCCGCGTCACATCGAGATCCAGGTGCTCGGCGACGCGCACGGCAACGTGCTCTACCTCAACGAGCGCGAGTGCTCGATCCAGCGTCGCCACCAGAAGGTGATCGAGGAGGCGCCGTCGCCGTTCATCAGCGAGGCAACGCGCCGCGCGATGGGCGAGCAGGCGGTGGCGCTGGCGAAGGCCGTGGACTACCAGAGCGCGGGCACGGTCGAGTTCGTCGTCGGGCGCGACCAGCGCTTCTACTTCCTCGAGATGAACACGCGGCTGCAGGTCGAGCATCCGGTCACCGAGTGCATCACCGGCCTGGACCTGGTCGAGTGGATGATCCGCGTCGCCGCCGGCGAGCGACTGCCGTTCGCGCAGGGCGATGTCCGCCGCGACGGCTGGGCGATCGAGTGCCGCATCAACGCCGAGGACCCGCTGCGCGGCTTCCTGCCGAGCACGGGGCGGCTGGTGCGCTTCGAGCCGCCCGGGCAGACGCTGTTCGCGGCGCAGCCGGACGGCGGCGAAGGCGGCGTGCGTGTCGACACCGGCGTGGCCGAGGGCGGCGAGATCCCGATCCACTACGACTCGATGATCGCCAAGCTGGTCGTGCGCGGCCGCGACCGTGCCGACGCGATCGCGCGCATGCGCGCCGCGCTCAACGCCTTCGTCATCCGCGGCGTGTCGAGCAACATCGCGTTCCAGGCCGCCCTGCTCGCGCATCCGAGGTTCGTCGCGGGTGACTTCGACACCGGCTTCATCGCCCAGCAGTTCCCCGACGGCTTCAAGGCCGCCGACGTGCCGCACGACGACCCGGACTTCCTGGTCGCGCTGGCGGCGGCGGTGCAGCGCAAGTACCTGGCGCGCGCGGCGCGCATCAGCGGCCAGCTGCCCGGCCACGGCTTTCGCGTCGGCGAGGACTTCGTCGTCGTGCGCCGCGACGCCGAGGGCGCGAGCGAGGAGCGGCCGGCGCGCGTGCAGTTCAATGGCGACATCACGGTCGAGGTCGGCCCGCGGCGCTACGTCTTCGACACCGACTGGTCGTACGGCCGCATCCGGATCGCCGGCCGCGTCAACGGCGAACCGTTCGCCGCGCAGGTCGAGCGGCGCGGACTCGGGCTGCGCGTCACCCACAACGGCCGCGCCATCGACGTGCTGGTGCTGAGTCCGCGCGCCGCCGCGCTGTACCGGCTGATGCCGCACAAGGCGCCCCCCGACACCAGCAAGCTGCTGCTGTCGCCGATGCCCGGCCTGCTGGTCGAGGTCACGGTGCTGCCCGGCCAGTCCGTCCTGGCCGGCGAGAAGCTGGCGGTGGTCGAGGCGATGAAGATGGAGAACGTGCTGATCGCGGCGCGCGACGGCACGGTGGCCGAAGTGCTGGTCGGAGAGGGCGAGAGCCTGTCCGTCGACCAGCCGATCCTGCGCTTCGCATGAACGTGAAAGACGACAAGCCCTTCCGCATCCTCGGCATCCAGCAGATCGCCATCGGCGGGCCCGACAAGCAGCGCCTGCGCAGGCTCTGGGTCGACGTGCTCGGGCTGGCGATCATGAGCCACTTCGTCTCCGAGCGCGAGAACGTCGACGAGGACGTCTGCGCGCTGGGCACGGGAGCGCACGCGGTCGAGGTCGACCTGATGCAGCCGCTCGATGCGCAGAAGAAGCCGGCGGTGCACGCCACGCCGCTCAACCACGTCGGCCTATGGGTCGACGACCTGCCGAAGGCGGTCGAGTGGATGAGCGCGCACGGCGTGCGCTTCGCGCCGGGCGGCATCCGCAAGGGCGCCTCCGGCCACGACATCTGCTTCATCCACCCCAAGGGCAGCGACGAATTCCCGATCGGCGGCGAGGGCGTGCTGATCGAGCTGGTGCAGGCGCCGCCCGAGGTGATCGCCGCGCTCGGCTGAGGGCGCGCTGCAGGGGGCATTCGCAGGCCGCGCGGTGCGGCGCGGGCAATGTGCGGGAAAATGCGGGTCCCGCCGCCTCCCGCCCGCCTGCCATGCCCGGCCGCACGCTGTACGACAAGATCTGGGACGAGCACGTCGTCCACACCGAGGACGACGGCACGGCCGTGCTCTATATCGACCGCCACCTCGTGCACGAGGTGACGAGCCCGCAGGCCTTCGAGGGCCTGCGGCTGGCCGGGCGCAAGGTGTGGCGCACGAGCTCGATCGTTGCCACCGCCGACCACAACACGCCGACCACCGGCTGGGACGCGGGCTACGACGGCATCGCCGATCCGATCTCGCGCCAGCAGATCACGACGCTCGACGACAACATCCGCGCCAGCGGCGCGGCGGCCTACTTCCCGTTCCTCGACCGGCGGCAGGGCATCGTGCACGTCATCGGCCCCGAACAGGGCGCGACGCTGCCCGGCATGACGGTCGTCTGCGGCGACTCGCACACCAGCACGCACGGCGCGTTCGGCGCGCTCGCGCACGGCATCGGCACCAGCGAGGTCGAGCACGTGCTGGCGACGCAGACGCTGCTGGCGCGCAAGGCGAAGAACATGCTCGTGCGCGTCGAGGGTCCGCTCGGGCGCGGCTGCACCGCCAAGGACATCGTGCTGGCGATCATCGGCCGCATCGGCACGGCCGGAGGCACCGGCTACACGATCGAGTTCGCGGGGTCGGCGATCCGCCGGCTGTCGATGGAAGGCCGCATGACGGTGTGCAACATGGCGATCGAGGCCGGCGCGCGCGCCGGGCTGGTCGGCGTCGACGAGACGACCCTCGCCTACGTCAAGGGCCGGCCGTTCGCGCCCCGGTGCGTCGAGTGGGAGCAGGCGGCGGCGCACTGGCGCACGCTGCACTCGGATGCCGACGCCGCGTGGGACGCGGTGGTCGAACTCGACGCCGCGCAGATCCGCCCGCAGGTCACCTGGGGCACCTCGCCCGAGATGGTGGTGGCGATCGACGGACGCGTGCCCGACCCCGAGCGCGAGAAGGACGCCAGCCGCCGCGCGGCGATCGAGCGTGCGCTCGAGTACATGGCGCTCGAGCCGAACAAGCCGATCGCCGACATCCACGTCGACAAGGTGTTCATCGGCTCGTGCACCAACTCGCGCATCGAGGACCTGCGCGACGCCGCCGCGGTGGTCAGGAAGCTCGGCCGGCGCGTGGCGCCGAACGTGAAGCTGGCGATGGTCGTTCCCGGTTCGGGGCTGGTCAAGGCGCAGGCCGAGAGCGAAGGGCTCGACGCGGTGTTCAAGGGCGCCGGCTTCGAATGGCGCGAGCCCGGCTGCTCGATGTGCCTGGCGATGAATGCCGACCGCCTCGAGCCCGGCGAGCGCTGCGCCTCGACCAGCAACCGCAACTTCGAGGGCCGCCAGGGCACCGGCGGCCGCACCCACCTCGTCAGCCCGGCGATGGCGGCGGCGGCCGCGATCGAAGGGCATTTCGTCGACGTCCGGCGCATCGCCTGAAGCGCAAAGCCATGCAACCGTTTCGCCTCCACACCGGGCTGGTCGCCCCGCTCGACCGCGAGGACGTCGACACCGACGCCATCATCCCGAAGCAGTTCCTCAAGTCGATCCACCGCTCGGGGTTCGGTCCGAACCTGTTCGACGCCTGGCGCTACCTCGACCGCGGCGAGCCCGGGCAGGACCCGGCGTCGCGCAAGCCCAACCCCGACTTCGTCCTGAACCAGCCGCGCTACCAGGGCGCCTCCATCCTGCTGGCGCGCAGGAACTTCGGCTGTGGCTCGTCGAGGGA
>JBLMVT010000205.1:0-4378 GCA_050256835.1 Betaproteobacteria bacterium
GCTTCGCCGCGGTCGCCGACGCGCTCGCCGCCACCGGCCGGCGCGTGGTGCTGACCGGCGGCGCGCCCGAGACCGTGCTGGTCAACGCGCTGGCCGGCTGCATGCGCGCGCCGGCGGTCAACCTGGTCGGCCGCACCAGCCTGTGGACGCTGGGCGCGCTGGTCGAGCGCGCCGAGCGCGTGGTCTGCAACGACACCGGCGTGTCGCACATCGCCGCCGCGCTCGGCCGGCCGAGCGTGGTGATCAGCTGCGGCGCCGACGTCGCGCGCTGGGCGCCGCACGACCGCGAGCGCCACCGCGTGCTGTGGCAGCCGATGGCGTGCCGGCCGTGCAGCCACGCCGAGTGCCCGTTCGGCCACGGCTGCGCCGACGCCATCAGCGTGGCGCAGGTGGTGCACGCGCTCGGTCTGCCCGCGCCGCGCCGCGTGGAGCTGGAGGCATCGTCATGAGCCGTCGTCTGCGCATCCTCACCTGGCACGTGCACGGCAACTACCTGTACAACCTGACGCAGGTGCCGCACGACTGGTGGCTGGTCACCGACGCGGCGCGCAGCGCGCACCACGCCGGCCGCGACGGCAGCCTGCCGTGGGGCGACAACGTGCACGAGGTGCCGGTCGAGCGCGTGCGCACGACGGACTTCGACGTCGTGCTGTTCCAGTCGCGCGCCGAATGGGACGACGAGCAGCAGCGCGTCCTCAGCGCCGCGCAGCGCGCGCTGCCGCGCATCGTCCTCGAGCACGACCCGCCGCAGGAGCACCCGACCGACACCCGTCACTGGGTGCAGGACCCGAACGTGCTGCTGGTGCACGTGACGCCGTTCAACGCGCTGATGTGGGACAGCGGCGTCACGCCGACGATGGTCATCGAGCACGGCGTCAAGCTCGTCGCCGACGCGCGCTGGCACGGCAGCGCCCCGCGCGGACTGGTCGTTGTCAACCACCTCGAGCGGCGCGGCCGGCGCCTGGGGCTCGACGTCTACCGCACCGCCGCGGCGCGCGTGCCGCTGACGCTGGTCGGCATGGGCAGCGCCGAAGCGGACGGCGCCGGCGAGGTCGCCCAGCCGGCGCTTCCCGCAGTGATGGCCGCGCACCGCTTCTTCTTCAACCCGATCCGCTACACCAGCCTAGGCCTGGCCGTGATCGAGGCGATGCTGGTCGGCATGCCGGTCGTCGCGCTGGCGACGACCGAGCTCGTGACGGTCATCCGCAACGGCGAGAACGGCTTCATCGACACGCGGCTCGACCGGCTGGTCGACGCGATGCAGCGGCTGATCGAGGATCCGCACCAGGCACGCTGGCTCGGCGAGGCGGCGCGCAGCACCGCCGAGGAACGCTTCGGCATCGACCGCTTCGTCGCCGACTGGCAGCGCGCGCTGCGCCGCGTGGCGGGGTGAACGCGGCTCTCACCGACCTGCTCGCGCGCTGGCTCGACCAGACGCGTTCGGTCGTCGTGCTGCAGCTCGACGCCGACGGCGTCGTCACCGGCGCCTCGGAAAGCGCGCAGACGACGCTCGGCTGGCGTCCCGACGAGCTGGTCGGCCGGCCGCTTTCGCAGCTGTTCACGCCCGAGGACCGCTCGCTCGGGCTCGATCACCACGAGCTCGAGGTCGCCGCACAGGCCGGCCAGGCGCAGGACGACCGCTGGCACTTGCGCCGCGACGGCGCACGCATCTGGGTCAGCGGACTGCTCGGCGCGGTGCGCGGCGATGCGGGCGAACTGCTCGGCTTCGTCAAGCTGATGCGCGACCGCACCGACCTCGCCGTGCGCATCGCCGCGCTCGAATCGCGCATCGAGGCGCTGGCAGGCAGCGAGCAGCGGCGCAACCTGTTCATCGCGACGCTCGGCCACGAACTGCGCAACCCGCTGGCGCCGCTGGCCAACGCGGCCGAGCTGCTGCGCCGCGCCGGCGACGACGACCGGCTCGTCTTTCCGCTCGGCGTGATCGACCGCCAGCTCGCGCTGCTGCGGCGGCTGGTCGACGACCTGCTCGACATGACGCGCATCGACTCCGGGCGGCTCGAACTGCAGCTGCGGCCGATCGGGCTGCAGGACGCGGTGCGCGAGGCCGTCGAGGCGTGCCGGCCGAAGGCCGAGCTGCGTCGCATCGGCATGATGGTGCTGCTGCCCGCGGCGCCGATCACGCTCGAGGCCGACCCCGCGCGGCTGCAGCAGATGCTCGTCAACCTGCTCGACAACGCGATCAAGTACACGCCGCCGGGCGGCCAGGTGTGGGTCAAGGCGACGGTCGACTCCGGCAACGCACTGGTGCGCGTCGAGGACAACGGCATGGGCATCGACGCCGACATGCTGCCGCGCATCTTCGAGCTGTTCACCCGCGAGCCGGCGGCGCGCCGCGTCGACGGCGCCGGCCTCGGCCTCGGCCTGGCCCTGGTGAAGAGCCTGGCCGAGCTGCACCACGGGGTGGTCGAGGTGCGCAGCGACGGGCGCGACAAGGGCAGCCATTTCACGCTGCAGCTGCCGCTGAATCAGCCGCGGGCCGCATAGTCCGGCGACGCGTGATCGGGCCGCCGAGGCGCTCTGGCAACGCGTCCCACCCACGCTGGGGCCGAGGGTGTCGGGTACCCGCCGCAGTGAAGTGAAGGAGGAGGGCCGGCGCGAGCCGGCCCGGGGGACATGAACGGAGGCGGGTACCCGGCGCCTTCGGCTGCACGGCATCGCGCCCTCTCATGCGCTATGCGGCCGCTCCCGCCTCCGCAACATCGCGCGTGCGCCGCCGAGTCGACGTCGCCAGCGAGCGTCGCAACGTATCCGCCAGCCCGCGCCGCTCGCGCCGGCGCGTCTCGGCCAGCAGCGCGAGCAGTCGCGACTCGGCGGCATCGAGACCGCGCCGCACGCGCGGCGCAGCCAGTGCCTGCCAGCGTCGCGCGGCGTCGTCGGCGCCGGCCTGTGCCAGGTCGAGCACCTCGGGGTGGATGTAGGCCTTGCGGCACACGGCGGGCGTGTTGCCCAGGCGGTGCGCCACGTCCGCGACGACCTGCACCGCGAGGCCGCGCGTGCTGCCCTCGCCGCGCTCGACGCCGCGACGCAGCAGCTCGAGCGCCTGCACGCTGCCGTGCCAGGTGCGGAAGTCCTTGGCTGTGAAGCGCTCGCCGGCGGCCTCGGCAAGGTAGTCGTTGACGTCGGCCGAGCCGACGCTGCGCAGGGCGCCGTCGGCCTCCTCGTAGCGGAACAGCTCCTGGCCGGGCAGCTGCTGGCAGCGGCGCACGACGCGCGCGACCACCGGGTCGTCGACGCTGGCGCCGTGCACCACGCCGCTCTTGCCGCGGAACGCGAGCCGCAGGGTGCCGCCGCGCACGCCGGCGTGGCGGCTGCGCAGGGTGGTCAGGCCGTACGAGCCGTTGGCGCGCGTGTATTCCTCGTTGCCGACGCGCGCGAAGGTGGTGTCGAGCAGGCGCACGACGGTCGCCAGCACCAGCTCGCGCGACAGCGCGCCGCGGCCGCCGCGCAGGTCGCGATCGACGCGCGCGCGAATGCGCGGCAGCGCGCGTCCGAACGCCACCAGGCGGTCGAACTTGGTCTCCTCGCGCAGCGCGCGAAAGCGCGGGTGGTAGCGGTACTGCTTGCGCCCGCGCGCATCGCGGCCGGTGGCCTGCAAGTGGCCGTCGCCGCGCGGGCAGATCCACACGTCGGTCCAGGCCGGCGGGACGGCGAGCGCACGGATGCGCGCCAGCTCGGTTGCGTCGACGATCCAGCGGCCGTCGGGCCCGCGATAAGCAAAGCACGCGCCGCGCCGCACGCGCCGGATGCCGGGCACGCCGTCGCCGACGTGCACCAGCCCGTCGGGCAGCGCCACGCCGCACGGAGCGCCGCCCATGCCGGACGCGTCAGCCGTTGCCGCCGTTCTCCGGCAGCTTCCGCGCCGCGGCGAGGTGCTCCTTCAAAGTCGGCAGCGTCTTGTCGATCCAGGCCTTGATGTCGGCGTTCCTGACCTCGCGGCCGGCCTGCTCGAACCGGGCGATGTCCTCCTTGTGGTCCTTGATGCCGACCATCTTCGCGTACTGGCGGTCGAATTCCTTGCCCTCGGCCTTGCGCAGCTGCTCGAGTTCGGACTTCAGTGCGCGCGGTAGGTCGGTCGGCAGCGTCACGTTGTGCGCGCTGGCCAGCGCCTTGAGCTGATCGTTGGCATTGCTGTGGTCGGCCAGCAGCATCTGTGCGAACTGCTTGACCGCCGGGTCGGTGGCCTTGCCGGCGGCGAGCTGGCTCACCTGCACCTCGAACATCCCGCCTTGCGCAGCCTCGGTGACGAACTTGCGATCGCCGGCGGCCAGCGGCTGGCTGGTCCCGCCGGCATCGGCGCCCGAGCCGCTGGCGGCGCTACCCGCGGCGGTCGGCGGCAGGGCGTTCAGGTCGGCGCTGG
>JBLMVT010000206.1:0-3678 GCA_050256835.1 Betaproteobacteria bacterium
CATTGGCTGATCGTGCTGCTGATCGTCGTCATGATCTTCGGCACCAAGAAGCTGAAGAACATCGGCAGCGACCTCGGCAGCGCCGTCAAGGGCTTCAAGGACGGCATGAAGGACGGCGGCACGGCGCCCGCCGATCCGAACGCGCAGGTCACGCACCAGCAGCGCGCCGGCGACGCCGACACCGTCGACGTCGAGGCCAAGACCAAGTCGTCGTGACCGGCCGAGCCGCCGCATGATCGACTTCGGCTTCGACAAGATCGCGCTGATCGGCGCGGTGGCGCTGATCGTCATCGGCCCGGAGAAGCTGCCGCGCGTGGCGCGCACGGTCGGCCACTTCGTCGGCAAGGCGCAGCGCTACGTTGCCGAGGTCAAGGCCGAGGTCAACCGCTCGATCGAGCTCGAAGAGCTGAAGAAGATGAAGACCTCGTTCGAGGACGCGGCGCGCGACGTCGAGCAGACGGTCTCCAAGGAGATCCGGCAGACCGGCAGCGAGCTCAACGAGGCCTGGGACGGCGCCGCCGCGACGGCCTCGGCACTGCCGTTCGAACCGGCGCCGCCCGTCTACCGGCACCCGGGCAAGAAATGGCGCCTGAAGCGCGGTGCAATGCCGCAGTGGTACAAGCAACGCAACGGCGTCCGCACGCGGGCGCAGTCCGGCGCGGCGCGGGTGGCGCGCTTTCGTCCGCCGCGTTCGGCACCGTGAACTGAAGGCGCCGCCATGGCCGCAGGCGACCCAGGTCCCGACGACGAACTCGCGGGCACCGAGCAGCCCTTTGTCTCGCATCTCGTCGAGCTGCGCGACCGGCTGATCCGCGCGCTGATCGCGGTCGGCATCGCCTTCGGGGTGCTGGCGGTGTGGCCGGGCCCGTCCGGCCTGTACGACCTGCTGGCGGCGCCGCTGGTCGCGCACCTGCCGCACGGGGCGACGCTGATCGCCACCAACGTCATCTCGCCGTTCATCGTGCCGCTGAAGATCACGCTGATGGCGGCCTTCCTGCTCGCGCTGCCGGTCGTGCTCTACCAGGTCTGGGCGTTCGTCGCGCCGGGGCTGTACAGCCACGAGAAGCGCCTGGTGCTGCCGCTGGTGGTGTCGAGCACGCTGCTGTTCCTGCTCGGCATCGCGTTCTGCTACTTCTTCGTCTTCGGGCGCGTCTTCACCTTCATCCAGAGCTTCGCGCCGAAGAGCATCACCGCCGCGCCGGACATCGAGGCCTACCTCAGCTTCGTGCTGACGATGTTCATCGCCTTCGGCGCCACCTTCGAGGTGCCGATCGCCGTCGTCGTGCTGGCGCGCCTGGGCATCGTGCCGCTCGACAAGCTGAAATCGTGCCGCGCCTACTTCATCGTGCTGGCCTTCGTCGTCGCCGCGGTGGTCACGCCGCCCGACGTGATCTCGCAGCTCGCGCTGGCGATTCCGATGTGCCTGCTCTACGAGGTCGGCATCTGGGCGGCGCAGATCTTCATCCGCCACACCCAGGCGCCCGAGGCGGAGCACGACGGCGCCGCCTGACGCACCTTGAAAGGCGCGCCCGGCGGACCCACCTCGGTGCTTCGAGGTCCCTGCCTTGGGTGCGAACGACGCCTTCCTGCTCGACGCCTACTCGCTGACGGTGAGTGGCGTGGTCGAGCGCGCTGGCCCGAGCGTGGCGTCGGTGCGCCTCGTGGGCCACGCGGCGGACCGCGACGCGCCGCTCGGCCACGGCTCGGGCTTCCTGTTCACGCCCGACGGCTACCTGCTCACCAATTCGCACGTGGCGCGCGGCGGCGCCGGGCGGCCGCGGCCGGCGGCGACGCGGCACCGCGTCGGTCTCGCCGACGGCCGCGAATTCGAGGCGCGCTGGGTCGGCGACGACCCCGACACCGACCTCGCCGTGCTGGCCATCGACGGCATGTCGCGCGGCTCGCTCGCGCCGCTGGCGCTCGGCCGCTCTGCCGAGCTCAGGCGCGGCCAGATCGCGATCGCCATCGGCAACCCGCTCGGCTTCGAGCACACCGTCACGGCCGGCATCGTCAGCGCGCTCGGCCGCTCGATGCGCTCGGCCAGCGGCCGGCTGATTCCCGACGTGATCCAGACCGACGCCGCGCTCAACCCGGGCAACTCGGGTGGCCCGCTGCTCGACTCGCGCGGCGAGGTGATCGGCGTCAACACAGCGATCATCCGCGGCGCGCAGTCGATCAGCTTCGCGGTCGCGGTCGACACCGCGACCTGGGTCATTCCACAACTCCTGCAGCACGGCCGCGTGCGGCGCGGCTATCTCGGTGTCGGCGGCGCGACGGTGGCGCTCGACCGCCGCATCGTGGTCGGCTTCGGCCTGGCGCAGGACCGTGCGGTGCGCGTCTCCGCGGTCGAGCCGGGCAGCCCGGCAGGCAGCGCCGGGGTGCGCGAAGGCGACTTCATCGTCGGCTTCGATGGCGTCGCGATCGACTCGGTCGACCGCCTGCACCAGACGCTCGACGCCAGCCGCGTGCACCGCGACGGCGTGCTCAAGCTGCTGCGCGCGGGCGCCGCCCAGCCGCTGTACCTGACGGTGCGGCCGAGCGAGAGCGCGGCGCGCTGACTACTCGCGCACCGCCACCGGCCGCGCCGGCCGCTCGGCGACGACGACCTTGAGCTCGAGCGGGCGGTCGCCGCGCAGCACCGACACCGTTGCCTCGCTGCGCGGCTTGAGCGCGGCCACGGCCGCCAGCAGCTGCGCCTGGTTGGCGATCGGCGTGGCGCCGATCTTCACCACCACGTCGCCCGGCCGCATCCCGCCCGCGAAGGCCGGCCCGTCCTGCAGTACGCCGGTGACGAGCACGCCCTGGCGCACCGGCAGGCGCAGACTGGCGGCGATCTCCGGCGTCAGGTCCTGCGGCTCGACGCCGATCCAGCCGCGCGTGATGTGGCCGTCCTTGATCAGCCCCTGCATCACCTCGCGCGCGGTGTCGGCGGGAATCGCGAAGCCGATGCCCAGGCTGCCGCCGCTGCGCGAGAAGATCGCGGTGTTGATGCCGACCAGGTTGCCGGCACTGTCGACCAGCGCGCCGCCCGAGTTGCCCGGGTTGATCGCGGCGTCGGTCTGGATGAAGTTCTCGAAGGTGTTGATGCCGAGCTGGTTGCGGCCGAGCGCGCTGACGATGCCCATCGTCACCGTCTGGCCGACGCCGAACGGGTTGCCGATGGCGAGCACGACGTCGCCGACCTGCAGCGCGTCGTTGTGGCCGAAGGCGATCGCCGGCAGCCGGTCGAGGTCGATCTTCAACACCGCGAGGTCGGTATCGGGATCGGTGCCGACCAGCTGCGCGACCGACCGGCGGCCGTCGGCGAGCAGCACCTCGATGTCGTCGGCGCCCTCGATGACATGGTTGTTGGTCAGCAGGTAGCCGGCGTTCGAGGCGATCACCCCCGAGCCGAGGCCGACCTGCGGCTGCAGTTGGCGCGATCGGTCGCCGAAGAAGAAGCGGAACCACGGGTCCTCGGCGCGTGGGTCGCGCGCCGGCGCCTTGCTGGCCGTCACGCTGACCACTGCCGGCGTAGCGCGCTTCGCCGCGCCGGCGTAGCTGAGCGGCCCGGCGGCCGCCGGGCGACCGTCGCTCGGCGGCGCCTGCAGCAGGGAGACGACCGGTGCCGTGGCCGCGCCGCGCTGCAGCCACTCGGGCTTGAGCGTGGCCAGCACGAACAGCACGGCGACGGCCACC
>JBLMVT010000207.1:0-8170 GCA_050256835.1 Betaproteobacteria bacterium
GGCGATCTGTCGGCCTGGGAGCTGGACTGGCGCAGGCGCTGGCGCGGCAAGGCGCTGGCCGTGGTGCGGCCGGGAACGACCGGCGAGGTCGCCGCCGCCGTGCGCGCCTGCGCCGCACACGGCGCGGCGATCGTCCCGCAGGGCGGCAACACCGGGCTGGTCGGCGCCTCGGTGCCCGACGCCAGCGGCGAGCAGGTGCTGCTCAGCCTGGCGCGACTGAACCGGGTGCGCGCCGTCGACGCGGCCAACCTCACGCTGGTCGCCGAGGCGGGCTGCGTGCTGCAGCGCGTGCAGGAGGCGGCCGACGTCGCCGGGCTGCTGTTCCCGCTGCGGCTGGCCGCCGAGGGCAGCTGCACGATCGGCGGCAACCTGGCGACCAACGCCGGCGGCACGCAGGTGCTGCGCTACGGCAACGCGCGCGAGCTGTGCCTCGGCCTGGAGGTGGTGACGCCGCAGGGCGAGGTCTGGCCGTCGCTCGGCGGCCTGCGCAAGGACAACACCGGCTACGACCTGCGCGACCTCTACATCGGCAGCGAAGGCACGCTGGGCGTCATCACCGCGGCGACGCTGAAGCTGTTCCCGCGGCCCGCGGCGCAGTGCACGGCGCTGGCCACGTGCGCGACGCTCGATGCGGCGGTCGACCTGCTGCGGCTCGCGCACCAGCGTACCGGCCCCGCGCTGACCGGCTTCGAGGTAATGAACCGGTTCGCGCTGGCGCTGGTCGAGCGCCACTTCCCGCAGCTCGCGCGCCCGCTCGCCGCGGCACCCTGGACCGTGCTGCTCGAGCTTTCCGACGCCGAGGGCGAGGCGCACGCGCATGCGCTGTTCGAGGGTCTGTTCGACCGCGCGCTGGAGCGCGGCCACGTCGGCGATGTCGCGCTCGCGACGAGCCTGGCGCGCTCGCGCGCGCTGTGGGCGCTGCGCGAGGCGATCCCGCTGGCGCAGGCCGAGGAAGGGCCGAACGTCAAGCACGACATCGCGCTGCCGGTGTCGGCCGTTGCCGCCTTCGTCGCCGCCACCGATGCCGCGCTCGGGCGCGCCTTCCCGGGCATCCGGCTGGTCGACTTCGGCCACCTCGGCGACGGCAACCTGCACTACAACGTGCAGGCGCCCGACGGCAGCGATGCCGCGGCCTTCCTGCGCGACCACGAGGCGGCCGTCAACCGCATCGTCTACGACGCGGTCGACGCGCACGGCGGCTCGATCTCGGCCGAGCACGGCATCGGCGCGCTCAAGCGCGACGAGCTGCCGCGCCACAAGCCGGCCGTCGCCCTCGAGCTGATGCGCGCGATCAAGCGCGCGCTCGACCCGCAGGGGCTGATGAACCCCGGCCGCGTGCTGTAGGACGCCGACCCTCCTCGCGCGACTGCGCGACCAGCCAGTCGGCGAACTGCTGCACCTCGGGCTTGCGCGCCGACGCAGCCGAGCGCAGCAGGTGATAGGCGTGCAGCGAGGCCAGCCGCCTGGGGAACGGCGCCACCAGCTTGCCCTCGCGGATCAGCCGCGCGAGCAGCGGGAAGCGACCGAGCGCGACGCCCTGGCCGTCGATGGCGGCGTGGATCATCTGGTCGTACAGCGAGAAGTACAGCCCGCCGGCCGGCTTCAGCCCCTCGAGGCCCATTGCGCGCAGCCATAGCGGCCACTGGAACAGGCCGCCGCCGGCGCCCGGCTCCGGATGCAGCAGCACGTGCCGCGCGAGGTCATCGGGGCGCGCCAGCGGGCGCCTCGGGTCGGCGAGCAGCGCCGGGCTGCACACCGGCATCACCGATTCGCCGAACAGCCGCACCGCGCCGGGTCCGGCGCGCTCGGCCGTGCAGTAGCGGATCGCCGCGTCGACGCCCTCTCGGTCGAGCTGCACCAGCGCATTGCTGGCCGAGATGCGCACGTCGACGTCGGGCCGCTCGGCGACGAAGCCGGCCAGCCGCGGGATCAGCCACAGGCCGGCGAAGCCCGGCGTCGTGGTCACCACGACCGTCTTGCGCCGCGAACCGGCGCGCAGCTCGTCGGTCGCCGCGTGCAGGCGCTGCAGCACCTCGGCGGTGACCCGGTGCAGGCGCTCGCCGGCCTCGGTCAGCGCGAGCGCGCGGTGCAGGCGCTGGAACAGCGGCACGCCCAGGCGCTCCTCGAGCGAGGCGATCTGCCGGCTGACCGCTGACTGCGTCAGCGCCAGCTCGTCGCCGGCGCGCGTGAAGCTGAGGTGGCGCGCCGCCGCCTCGAAGGCCTCGAGCAGGTCCAGCGGGGGTAGGTCGTAGCGGCGCATAGGGTCCAGTCGCATTCCGGCCGCGCATGCGTCGGATGCCGAAATACCGTTTGAGCATCCGGGACACGGCGCCGACACTGTAGCCGTGTTCGCCGCTTTTTGCATGCGGACACGTCATCCAAGGAGATCGCCATGCGTGCCCTGCCTTCCGGCCTGACCTCGTTGCCGCGCCACGTGTCGCTCAGCCTGCTCGACCGTGCCGGCGACCGCATCGAATGCGCCGCCGGCGTGCTGTGGATCACCCAGGACCGCGACCCGCGCGACATCGTGCTGACCCCGGGGCGGTCGTTCCGCCTCGACCGCGCTGGCCGTGCCGTCGTCTACGCGCTCGAGGACGCGCGGCTCGCGCTGCACCGGCGCCCGCGGCGTACGCTCGCGCGGCGCCTGACACACGCCATCGTCGCGCTGCGCCGCTGGTGGTCGCGCCCTGGCGTCCCGGCCGCCGCGCGGGGCGCGGCATGAACGAGGCGCTGCCCGAGCGGCACTACCCGACGCGGCTGATCGACCGCTGGACGCTGGCCGACGGTCGGTCGGTGATCGTGCGCCCGGTGCTGCCGCAGGACGCCGAGCTGGAACAGTCGCTGGTGCGCGAGCTGTCGCCCGAGTCGCGTTACCAGCGCTTCTTCAATCCGCTGCGCGAGCTGACCCCTGCGGCGCTCGACGCCATGACGCGCATCGACTACCGGTACCACGTCGCCATCGTCGCCGAGAGCTTCGCCGGCGGCGTCGAGCGCGTCGTCGGCGAGGCGCGCTACGTCGTCGACGACGACGGCGCAGGCGGCGCCGAATTCGCGCTCGTCGTCGCCGACGACTGGCGCCGGGTCGGCCTGGCCGGCCGGCTGCTGTGCAGCCTGGCCGCTCACGCGCGCGCGGCCGGCCTCGAATCGCTGCACGGCGAGGTGCTGGCGACCAACCAGCCGATGCTCGCGCTGCTGCGCCGCCTCGGCTTCGCGCGGCGCATGCATCCCGGCGACGCACGCCTGGTGCGCACCTCGTTCGCGCTGCATCCCCGCGCCGGCGACGGCTGGCTCGACCCTTGCGCCATCGCCGCCGCGGCGCGCACGGCAGCCGCTACTGCAGCGGCCCCTTGAGCGCCGGCGGCAGCGGCAGCGGCATCACCTCGATGCCCTCCTCGCGCAGCGCCTCGGTCTCGGCACGCGAGGCGCGCCCGCGGATGCCGCGCTCGGGCGCCTCGCCGTAGTGGATGCGGCGCGCCTCGGCGGGAAAGTCCTCGCCGACGTCTTCGGTCCTCTCGAGCACCTGGCGCACCGCCTGCATCCACAGCGTCTGCAGGTCGGGACTCTGCGTGACGCTCTGCTTGGGTTCCTCGCGCCCGGCCGGCGCGAGGTTGAGGCGCGGCGCGCTCGGCAGCCGCGTCACCGCGTTATCGCCGCACAGCGGGCATTCGACGCGACCCTGCTCGAGCTGGCCGGTCAGCTCGTCCTCCGAGGCGAACCAGCCCTCGAAGCGGTGCTCGTGGGCGCAGCGCAGGTCGACGACCTTCATGGCGCTCGATTATCGACCGCCGCTGCCGGCTGCCACGCGAGCGACCAGTGGCCGCCGCGCCAGTTCTGCAGCCACAGCAGGCCGACCAGCGTCTTGGCGTCGGTCAGCTCGCCGCGCCCGGCGCGCTCGAGCAGTTCTTCGGGAGCGAGGAGGTCGACGTCGAGGAACTCGCCGTCGTCGAGCCGGGCGGCGCCCTGGGTCAGCCCGCGCGCGAACCAGACCTCGATGAACTCGGTCGAGTACGCGATCGCGTTGTGCATCAGCCCGGCGCGCGCCCACTCGGCGGCCCGGTAGCCGGTCTCCTCGGCCAGCTCGCGGACCGCGCATTCGAACGGCGGCTCGTCGGCATCGATCTTGCCGGCGGGGAACTCGAGCATGACCCGGCCCATGGCGTGGCGGTACTGGCGCTCGACGACGAGCCGGCCGTCGTCGGCGAGCGCGACCACCATCACCGCACCCGGGTGGACGATGTACTCGCGGGTCGTCTCGCGCCCGTTCGGCAGCGCGACGGTATCGCGGCGCACGTCGAGAAAGTGACCGGCGTAGACCTGCTGCGAGGCGACGCAGCGCTCGGTGAGATGGTCGTCTTCGCTCACTGGAGCCTCACCGGCGGCGCCGCAGGTAGCGCCAGACGAAGCCCGGGAACGCCAGCGTGAGGAAGAAGCAGCCGAAGGCCGCGTAGAACTCCCAGCCCTGCGGCTGGCGCTGGCCGATGCGCGCCTCGACGGCGAACCCGAGCGCCAGCGTCAGGCCGTACAGCACGAGCAGCTCGAGCACGCGCCAGGCCAGCGACTTCGGCGTGCGGCGCGGCCCGGCGACGAACAGCCGCTCGTTGACGAACGGCAGGTTGGCGGCCACCAGCGCGAACAGCAGCACGAGCCAGACCGCCGCGCCGCCGGTCATCGCGGCCGGGCACCGCGACGGCGCGGCAATCGGCTCACGTGGACACCGCCTTCTGGATCGCGTGCGCGCACATCGCCATCAGGCCGCCGGGCAGGATGCCGAACAGCAGGATCGCCGCGCCGTTGATCGACAGCACGGCGCGCACCTCGCCGGTCGAGACGATCGGCTGCGTGTCCGCCGGCTCGTCGAAGTACATCACCTTGACCACCCGCAGGTAGTAATAGGCGCCGATCAGCGACAGCAGCACGGCGACGACCGCCAGCCAGATGTAGCCGGCGACGTTGGTCGACACCAGCGCCTGCAGCACCGCCAGCTTGGCGTAGAAGCCGACCGTCGGCGGGATGCCGGCGAGCGAGAACATCAGGATCGCCATCACGCCCGCGTACCAGGGGCTGCGCCGCGCCAGGCCGGCGAAGTCGGCGACCTGGTCGGCCTCGAACCCCGCGCGCGAGAGCAGCATGATCGTGCCGAAGGTGCCGAGCGTGGTGAACACGTAGGTCAGCAGGTAGAACAGCGCCGAGCTGTAGCCGTTGGCCGCCGACAGCGTGTTGCCGGCGATCACCGTCGGCGTGAAGCCGAGCAGCATGAACCCCAGCTGGCCGATCGTCGAATAGGCCAGCATGCGCTTGAGGTTCGTCTGCGCGATCGCCACGATGTTGCCGACGATCAGCGAGCCGACCGCCAGCACGACGAGCATCTGCTGCCAGTCGACCGCCAGGCCCGACAGGCCCTCGACCAGCAGCCGGAACGCCATCGCGAAGGCGGCGAACTCCGGCGCGGCGCCGATCAGCAGCGTGACCGCCGTCGGCGCCCCGTGGTACACGTCGGGAATCCACATGTGGAACGGCACGACTCCGAGCTTGAAGGCGACGCCGGCGACGACGAACACCAGCCCGAAGGTCAGCACCGTGCGGTTGATCTGGCCGGCGGCGATCGCGTCGAACACCTGCGGGATGTCGAGCGAACCGGTCGCACCGTACATCATCGACAGGCCGTAGAGCAGGAAGCCCGAGGCCAACGCGCCGAGCACGAAGTACTTCATCGCCGCCTCGGTGGCGGCCGGGTGGTCGCGGCGCAGCGCGGTCGCGGCGTACAGCGACAGGCTCATCAGCTCCAGGCCGAGGTAGATGACGAGGAAGTTGTTGGCCTGCGCCATCACGCTGATGCCAAGCAGCGCGAACAGCGCCAGCGTGAACAGCTCGCCGCGCAGCATGTCGCGCGACTCGGCGTAGGGCCTCGCGTAGGCCAGCGTGATCATCGTCGCCAGCGTCGCGAAGAAGGCCAGCAGGTGCCCCATCGCGTCGGTGACGACCATGCGCTGCATCGCGTATACCGTCGCGCCGCCGTTGTAGTACGCCAGGTGCAGCGCCGCCACGACGAGCAGCGTCGCCTGCGTCAGGAGATACGTCGGCCGCCGCCTCGGGTCGCTGACCCAGAGGTCGATCATCGCCACCGCCAGAGCCGCGACGAGCAGCAGCAGCTCGGGGTAGACGGCGAACCAGTTCATGTCTTTCATCGTGCGGGCCTCAGGGAAGCTTCGACACCGCGACGTGCTGCAGCAATTGCGTGACCGACGCCTGCATCACGTCGGTGAAGGGCTTGGGGTACAGGCCCAGCGCGAGCACGGGCACGACCAGCAGGACGAGCATCAGCCCCTCGCGCGCGCCGATGTCGGCCAGCGCGCGCACGGCCGCGCCACCGACCTTGCCGAAGTACACGCGCTTGTACATCCACAGCGTGTACGAGGCGCCGAGGATCATCGTCGTCGCGGCGAGCAGCGCAATCCAGAAGTTCACCTTGACCGTGCCCAGGATCACCATCCACTCGCCGGTGAAGCCGCTGGTGCCGGGCAGCCCGCAGTTGGCCATGAAGAACAGCATCGCGACCGCGGCGAACTTCGGCATCGTGTTGACGACACCGCCATAGTCGGCGATCTGGCGCGAGTGCACGCGGTCGTAGAGCACGCCGATGCACAGGAACATCGCGCCCGAGACGAAGCCGTGGCTGATCATCTGCACGATGCCGCCTGCCATGCCGAGGTCGTTGAAGACGAAGAAGCCGAGCGTGACGAAGCCCATGTGCGCCACCGAAGAGTAGGCGACGAGCTTCTTCATGTCCTGCTGGACGATCGCCACGAGGCCGATGTAGATCACCGCGATTAGCGACAGCGCGATGATGAACGGCGCCCATTCGTGGCTGGCGTCGGGCACGATCGGCAACGAGAAGCGCAGGAAGCCGTAGGCCCCGAGCTTGAGCATGATCGCCGCCAGCACCACCGAGCCACCGGTCGGCGCCTCGACGTGCGCGTCGGGCAGCCAGGTGTGCACCGGCCACATCGGCACCTTGACGGCGAAGGCGGCGAGAAACGCGAAGAACAGCAGCGTCTGCGCGTGCGCCGAGAGCGGCAGCTTGTGCCAGGCGAGGATGTCGAAGCTGCCACCCGACTTGTAGTACAGGTAGATGATCGCCACCAGCATCAGCAGCGAGCCGGCCAGCGTGTAGAGGAAGAACTTGAACGCCGCGTAGACGCGCCGTGGGCCGCCCCACACGCCGATGATCAGGTACATCGGGATCAGCGTGGCCTCGAAGAAGACGTAGAACAGCAGCCCGTCGAGCGCGCAGAACACGCCGACCATCAGCCCGGACAGGACGAGGAAGGAGCCGAGGTACAGGCCGACGCGGTCGCTGATCACCTCCCACGCCGAGATGATCACGATCACGGTGATGAAGGCGGTGAGCAGCACGAACCAGACCGACAGGCCGTCGACGCCGAGCCGGTAGTGCACGTTGAAGCGGTCGATCCAGGGCAGGCTCTCCTGGAACTGCATCGCCGCGCTGCCGGCGTCGAAGCCGCTGACCAGCGGCAGGGTGACGACGAACGAGACCACGGCGGCGACCAGTGCGATCCAGCGCGCGCTCTTCGCCTGCTCGTCGCGGCCGAGCGCCATGACGAGCGCGCCGGCAGCGATCGGCAGCCAGATGGCCAGGCTCAGCAAACCCATGGTCGTTGTTCCCGCTCGTTGCTCAGAATCGCATCAGGCCGGACAGGAACGGCCACAGCTGCCAGGTCATCAGCCCCACCACGCCGAGGATCATCACCAGCGCGTACCAGTAGAGGTAGCCGGTCTGCACGCGCCGCAGCAGGCCGGCGACCGAGCCGACGCCGTCGGCCGAGCCGTTGAGGGCGCCGTCGATCAGGCCGACGTCGCCGCCCTTCCACAGCCCGACGCCGAGCGCCCGCGCGGCGGCCGCGATGACGTTCTCGTTGAACCAGTCCATGTAGTACTTGTTGTCGAGGATGCGGTAGATCACCGCGAAGCGGCGCTGGATCACCGCCGGCAACTCGGGCATGCGCAGGTAGAACAGCCAGGCGAAGAAGACGCCGGCGGCGGCCAGCCAGGTGATGGGAGAAGTCAGCGCGTGCTCGGCCATCGCCAGCGGGCCGTGGAAGGCCTTGGCCAGTTCCTCCATCGCCGTGTGGCGCTCGGCGTCGACGGCGAT
>JBLMVT010000208.1:0-4566 GCA_050256835.1 Betaproteobacteria bacterium
GATGCTGGGCGGCAACCTGATGGTCGGCTGGCAGCTCGCACGCGCCCTGATGGTCGCCGAGGACCGGCAGGCGGCCGGCGAGGACGAGGCCTTCATGGCCGCCAAGGCGGGGACGGCGCGCTTCTACGTCGAGCACATCCTGGCGCGCGTGTCGTCGCTGCGCGATGCCATCGTCGAAGGCGGCGACAGCGTGATGGCGCTGGCCGCCGAGGCATTCTAGGTCGGCTCATGCCGCTGCCGCACGTTCTTCGACGTCTCTCTCTTCCGGTCATCGGCGCGCCGCTGTTCATCATCAGCAACCCCAGGCTGGTGATCGAGCAATGCAAGGCGGGCATCGTCGGCTCGATGCCTGCGCTCAACGCGCGCCCGGCGTCGCAGCTCGGCGACTGGCTGGCCGAGATCACCGAGACGCTCGCGGCGCACGACCGTGCCCATCCCGAGGCACCGGCGGCGCCGTTCGCCGTCAACCAGATCGTGCACCGGAGCAACGACCGGCTCGAGCACGACATGGCGGTCTGCGCGAAGTACAAGGTGCCGATCGTCATCACCTCGCTAGGAGCGCGCCCGGACGTCAACCAGGCCGTGCATGGCTGGGGCGGCTTGGTGCTGCACGATGTCATCAACGACGGCTTCGCGAGGAAGGCGGTCGACAAGGGTGCCGACGGCCTGATCGCGGTGGCCGCCGGCGCGGGCGGCCACGCCGGCATCAAGAGCCCGTTCGCGCTGGTGCAGGAGATCCGCGACTGGTTCGACGGACCGGTCGCTCTGTCGGGTGCCATCGCCACCGGGGGTGCGATCCTCGCGGCGCAGGCGATGGGAGCCGATTTCGCCTACATCGGCTCGGCGTTCATCGCCACCGACGAGGCGCGCGCGGCCGATGACTACAAGCACGCGATCGTCGAGGGCACCTCCGACGACATCGTCTATTCGAGCCTGTTCACCGGCGTGCACGGCAACTACCTCAAACGCTCGATCCGCAACGCCGGCCTGGATCCCGACCACCTGCCCGAGGCCGACCCGTCGAAGATGAACTTCGGCGGCGGCGAGGGCGCGAAGAAGGCCTGGAAGGACATCTGGGGGTCGGGCCAGGGCATCGGCGCGGTCAGGCAGGTGGTGCCTGCGCGGGAGCTGGTCGAGCGGCTGCGCCGCGAATACCTGGCCGCACGCGCGCGGCTGCTCGTGGAGCGCGCCGCAGCATAGGGCCGTCGGCGGCAGGGCGTGCTGCACCGGTGTACAGTTCGGGCCTGACTTGCAGGTCCTTCCCGTCCCCTTCGCTGGATACAGCCAAGGCGGGTCGCATCCGCCAACCGGTCAAGCCGTGTCGCGGAAGGTCGGTGAACCAGCCAACTGCTCCGGAAGCCGGAGCGAGAGGTGCGCGAAATGATGCAGCAGTACAGGTCGAACTCGTACCTGTTCGGGGGCAACGCCCCCTACGTCGAGGAGCTCTACGAGTCCTACCTCGACAACCCGGGCTCGGTCCCCGAGAAGTGGCGTGCGTACTTCGACGCGCTGCAGAACGTCCCGGCCGCCGACGGCTCCGAGGCGCGCGACGTGGCCCATGCCCCGATCGTCGAGTCGTTCGCGCAGCGCGCCAAGGCCAACGCCTTCGCCCTGAAGGCCTCGGGCACCGACCTCGCGATCGCGCGCAAGCAGGTCCACGTCCAGTCGCTGATCGCCGCCTACCGCTATCTGGGCGCGCGCTGGGCCGACCTCGACCCGCTCAAGCGCCAGGAGCGCCCGAGGATCCCCGAACTCGAGCCGGCGTTCTACGACCTGACCGAGTCGGACCTGGACATCACGTTCTCGGCCACCAACACCTACTTCACGTCGGCCGAGCACATGACCCTGCGCGAGATCGTGCAGGCGCTGCGCGACACTTACTGCAGCACGATCGGCGCCGAGTTCATGCACATCTCCGACCCGGCCGAGAAGCGCTGGTGGCAGGAGCGCCTCGAAGGCATCCGCGCCAAGCCGACCTTCAGCGCCGAGCAGAAGCGGCACATCCTCGACCGCCTCACCGCCGCCGAGGGGCTGGAGCGCTACCTGCACACCAAGTTCGTCGGCCAGAAGCGCTTCTCGCTCGAAGGCGGCGAGAGCTTCATCGTGTCGATGGACGAGCTGATCAAGCGCGCCGGCAGCAAGGGCGTGCAGGAGGTGGTGATCGGCATGGCGCACCGCGGGCGCCTGAACGTGCTGGTCAACACGCTGGGCAAGATGCCCAAGGACCTGTTCGCCGAGTTCGATCACACCGCCAAGGAGGACCTGCCGGCCGGCGACGTCAAGTACCACCAGGGCTTCTCCAGCGACGTGACGACCCCGGGCGGCCCGGTGCACCTGTCGCTGTCGTTCAACCCCTCGCACCTGGAGATCGTCAACCCGGTGGTCGAAGGCTCGGTCAAGGCGCGGCTGGACCGCCGCGGCGACGCCGAGGGCCGCGCGGTGCTGCCGGTGCTGGTGCACGGCGACGCGGCGTTCGCCGGCCAGGGCGTGGTGATGGAGACGCTGGCGCTGGCGCAGACGCGCGGCTACTACACCGGCGGCACGGTGCACATCGTCATCAACAACCAGATCGGGTTCACGACCAGTGACCCGCGCGACTCGCGCTCGACGCTGTACTGCACCGACGTGGTGAAGATGATCGAGTCGCCGGTGATGCACGTGAACGGCGACGATCCCGAGGCGGTGGTGCTGTGCACCCAGCTCGCGCTCGACTACCGTCAGGAGTTCAACAAGGACGTGGTGGTCGACATCGTCTGCTTCCGCAAGCTCGGCCACAACGAGCAGGACACGCCGAGTCTGACGCAGCCGCTGATGTACAAGAAGATCGGCGCGCACCCGGGCGCCCGCAAGCTGTACGCCGACAAGCTGGTCACGCAGCGCACCGTCGAGGCCGACGCGCCCGACGCGATGGTCAAGGCCTATCGCGCCGCGATGGACGCCGGCAAGCACACGATCGACCCGGTGCTCACCAACTACAAGGGCAAGTACGCGGTCGACTGGTCGGCCTACCTGGGCAAGAAGTGGACCGACGCGGCCGACACCGCGCTGCCGCTGGCCGAGGTACGCCGCCTGGCCGAGCGCATCACCACGGTGCCGGACAACTTCAAGCTGCACCCGCTGGTCGAGAAGGTGATCGCCGATCGCGCGGCGATGGGGCGCGGCGAGATCAACGTCGACTGGGGCATGGGTGAGCACCTGGCCTTTGCCTCGCTGGTGGCGAGCGGCTACCCGGTGCGGCTGTCGGGCGAGGATTCCGGGCGCGGCACCTTCACCCACCGCCACGCCGTGCTGCACGACCAGAACCGCGAGAAGTGGAACGAGGGTACCTGGATCCCGCTGCAGCACGTGGCGGACAACCAGGCGCCGTTCCTCGTGATCGACTCGATCCTGTCGGAGGAGGCGGTGCTCGGCTTCGAGTACGGCTACGCCAGCGCCGACCCGAACACGCTGGTCATCTGGGAGGCGCAGTTCGGCGACTTCGCGAACGGCGCGCAGGTGGTGATCGACCAGTTCATCGCCGCCGGCGAGGTCAAGTGGGGCCGCGTCAACGGACTCACGCTGATGCTGCCGCACGGCTACGAAGGGCAGGGGCCCGAGCACAGCTCGGCGCGTCTCGAGCGCTTCATGCAGCTGGCCGCCGACAACAACATGCAGGTCTGCCAGCCGACCTCGGCGAGCCAGATCTTCCACCTGCTGCGCCGCCAGCAGGTGCGCATGTTCCGCAAGCCGCTGGTCATCATGACCCCGAAGTCGCTGCTGCGGAACAAGGACGCGGCGTCGCCGCTGACCGAATTCACCCGGGGCGAATTCAGGACCGTCATCGGGAGCAGCAGCCCGGAGGCCGATCCGGCCAAGGTCAGGCGCGTCATCGCCTGCTCGGGCAAGGTCGCCTACGACCTGATCAAGCGGCGCGACGAGAAGAAGGCCTTCGACACCGTGGTCGTTCGGGTCGAGCAGCTCTATCCGTTCCCGCACAAGTCGTTCGCCGCCGAGCTGAGGAAGTACCCGAACGCGACCGACATCGTGTGGTGCCAGGACGAGCCGCAGAACCAGGGCGCGTGGTTCTTCGTGCAGCACTACGTGCACGAGAACATGACCGAGGGCCAGCGACTCGGCTACGCGGGGCGCCCCGCGTCGGCGTCGCCCGCGGTCGGCTACGCCCACCTGCACCAGGAGCAGCAGAAGGCGCTGCTCGACCAGGCCTTCGCGAAGCTCAAGGGCTTCGTGCTGACCAAGTAGCTCCATCGCCGGCGTTGCGCGTCGCGACGGCGCCGCGGCTTGGCCGATCCGTTGATCGGCCGGCTCGCGGGTCTCGAACCGCCGGCGGCACACGAACCAAGAACACCTCACATCATGGCCATCATCGAAGTCAAGGTTCCCCAGTTGTCGGAGTCGGTGGCGGAAGCCACCTTGCTGCAGTGGAAGAAGAAGGCCGGCGAGCCGGTCGCCGTCGACGAGACGCTGATCGAGATCGAGACCGACAAGGTCGTGCTCGAGGTGCCGGCTCCGGCCGCGGGGGTGCTCGCCGAGATCGTCAAGGGCGACGGCGAGAGCTGCACCAGCGAC
>JBLMVT010000209.1:0-11809 GCA_050256835.1 Betaproteobacteria bacterium
TCTCGCTGTTCGACGGACTGCCGCACACGCACGACGCCAACGCACACGGCGAGACGACGCTGCTGATGGTGCGCAAGGCCGACTTCCATGCCCTGCTGGCGCAGCACGTCGAGCTGTACGACGCGCTGCTGCGCCTGAACTGCCGCCGCCTGCGGCTGATGTTCGACGTCATCGAAGACCTCAACACGCTGCCGCTGGCGGCGCGCCTGGCCAAGCAGATCCTGCTGCTCGCGCGCAGCTACGGCGTGCCGCAGGGCGAGGAGATCCGCATCGGGCTGGCGCTGGCGCAGGAAGACCTGGCGCAGCTGCTCGGCGCCTCGCGCCAGCGCGTCAACCAGGAGCTGAAGGGCTTCGAGCGCGAGGGGGCGCTGCGCATCGAGCCGACGCGACTCGTGGTGCTGTCGAAGGACAAGCTGCTGGCGATCGCGGAGCGCTGAGAACCTGAACCGATGGAACACTTCACCGGCACCAAGCCCGTCGCCGCCTCGCACGCCTTCGACGTCGCTGCGCTGCAATCGTGGCTGGCGGCGCACCTCGACGGCTTCGCCGGACCGCTCGCGGTCGAGCAGTTCAAGGGCGGCCAGTCGAACCCGACCTACAAGCTGGTCACGCCGGGCGCGGCGTACGTCATGCGCAGCAAGCCCGGGCCCACGGCGAAGCTGCTGCCCTCGGCGCACGCCATCGACCGCGAGTTCCGCGTCATGCACGCGCTGGCCGCGACCGACGTCCCGGTGCCGCGCATGCACCTGCTGTGCGAGGACGAGTCGGTGATCGGCCGCGCCTTCTACGTGATGGAGTTCGTTGCCGGGCGCGTGCTGTGGGACCAGTCGCTGCCGGGCTTCGAGCGCGCCGGCCGCGCCGCCGTCTACGATGAGATGAACCGCGTCATCGCGGCGCTGCACTCGGTCGACGTGGCCGCCGTCGGGCTGGCCGACTACGGCAAACCCGGCAACTACTTCGAGCGCCAGATCGCGCGCTGGACGCGCCAGTACCAGGCCAGCTGCGGCCCGCAGGGCCCGGCGCCGATCGAGGCAATGGAGCGGCTGATCGAATGGCTGCCCGCGCACATCCCGGCCGGCGCGCGCGACGACACGCAGGTGTCGGTGGTGCACGGCGACTACCGGCTCGACAACCTCGTGTTCCATCCCAGCGAGCCGCGCATCCTCGCCGTGCTCGACTGGGAGCTGTCGACGCTCGGCCACCCGCTGGCCGACTTCAGCTACCACTGCATGGCCTGGCACATCCACCCCGGGCAGTTCCGCGGCATCGGCGGGCTCGACCTCGCCGCGCTCGGCATCCCCGACGAGCGCGCCTACGTGCAGCGCTACGCCGAGCGCACCGGACGCGGGTCGGCCGACGCGGTGATGGCCGACTGGAACTTCTACATGGCCTACAACCTGTTCCGCATGGGCGGCATCCTGCAGGGCATCGCACGCCGCGTCGTCGACGGCACGGCGTCGAGCGAGCAGGCGCGCCAGGCGGGCGCCGGCGCGCGCCCGCTGGCCGACCTGGGCTGGCAATTCGCCTCCGGCGCACGCCGCGCCTGAGCCTCAATCACCGACCGACGAAAGCAGCACCACCATGGACTTCGCCTTCTCCCCGCGCACCCAGGACCTGCAGGCCCGGGTCAAGCGCTTCATGGACGATCACGTCTACCCGAACGAGGCGCGCTACTGGGCCGAACTGGAGGCCAACACAAAGGCCGGGCGACGCTGGACGCCGCTGGCGCTGATCGAGGAGCTGAAGACGAAGGCGCGTGCGGCGGACCTGTGGAACCTGTTCCTGCCGCCGTCGGCCAAGGGCGCCGGCCACCGCGAGACGAGCGCCGGCGCGGGCCTGTCCAACCTCGAGTACGCGCCGCTGGCCGAGATCATGGGCCGCGTGCCGTGGGCGAGCGAGGTCTTCAACTGCTCGGCGCCCGACACCGGCAACATGGAGACGATCGAGCGCTACGGCACGCCCGAGCAGAAGGAGCGCTGGCTGAAGCCCCTGCTCGATGGCACGATCCGCAGCGCCTTCGCGATGACCGAGCCCGAGGTCGCCTCGTCGGACGCCACCAACATCGCCGCGCGCATCGTGCGCGAGGGCGACGAGTACGTCATCAACGGCCACAAGTGGTGGACGTCGGGTGCCGGCGACCCGCGCTGCAAGGTCTACATCTTCATGGGCAAGACCGACCCGGACGCGCCGCGCCATTCGCAGCAGTCGATGATCCTCGTGCCGGCCGACGCCAAGGGCATCACGGTGGTGCGCCCGCTGTCGGTGATGGGCTACGACGACGCGCCGCATGGCCACATGGAGGTGCGGTTCGAGAACGTGCGCGTGCCGGCGTCGAACATGCTGCTCGGCGAGGGCCGCGGCTTCGAGATCGCGCAGGGGCGCCTCGGCCCGGGACGCATCCACCACTGCATGCGGCTGATCGGCCTGGCCGAGCGTTCGCTCGAGCTGATGTGCCGGCGTGCTTCCGCGCGCGTGGCCTTCGGCAAGCCGGTGGCCGCGCAGACGGTGACGCAGGAGCGCATCGCCGAGGCGCGCTGCCGAATCGAGATGGCGCGCCTGCTCACGCTGAAGGCGGCATGGATGATGGACGTCGCCGGCAACAAGGTCGCCAAGGCCGAGATCGCGATGATCAAGGTCGTCGCGCCCAACATGGCCTGCCAGGTGATCGACTGGGCGATGCAGGCGCACGGCGGCGGCGGCATGTGCCAGGACTTCCCGCTGGCCAATTTCTACGCCCACGCGCGCACGCTGCGCTTCGCCGACGGCCCCGACGAGGTGCACCGCAACGCGATCGCCAAGATCGAGCTGGGCAAGCACGCCTGAGCGGCGCGGTCAGGCCGCGCCGAACAGGAACCAGAGGCCGAGCAGGCCGACCGCCGCCGAAACCACGATGCGAAAGCGCCGTGGGGCGAGGCCGAACAGCAGCCGCTCGCCGAGCAGCGTGCCGACGAGCACGCCAGCGCCGGCCAGCCCGACCAGCGGCCACATCGCCTCGAGCCGCGACCCGGCGCTCGTCAGGTAGACCGGCGTGCGGGCCACGTCCACCAGCACGCCGATCACGGTCGAGGTCGCGACGAAGGCCGCCGGCGCGAGCCCGAAAGCCGACAGCGCCGCCGCGCGCAGCCCGCCCTGGTTGCCGACCATGCCACCGCAGAACCCCGACAGCGCCCCGAGCAGCCAGACGAGCGGGCCGCGCGGATGCCAGCGGCTGGACCAGCCGGTCAGGCCGGCGGTCGCGGTGAGCAGCAGCAGCGCGCCCAGCGTGCGCGTCAGCGCAAGAGGGGCGAGTTGCGCGAAGCCGAGCGCACCGGCCAGCCCGCCGGCGGCGCTCAGCAGGCCGAAGCGCAGCAGGAGCGACCGGTCGACGCTCGCGCGCAGCCGCCAGCCGCGCAGCAGGCCGCCGGCGAAGTGCGGCAGCGCGACGGCGGCGATCGCCGCGTCGGTGCCGTAGCGCGCGGCGAAGACCGGAGTCAGCAGGCTGCCGATGCCGAAGCCGACGACCGACGCGGTCGCGCCGGCCGCGATCGCCGTGACGAGCAGCAGCGCGACGAACCACGGCGCGGCATCGGCCGGCATCCGCGCCTGTCTCTCAGTGCACGGGAAATGGACCGGCCGCTCAGCCGGCCGACCCGACGCCTTCGCCCGGCCCCTGGTGGTGCCAGGCGCTGGCCGCGGTGCTCGGCCAGGCGCTCGAGGTCTCGGCCAGGCCGTCGATCGCATTGGGCACGCGCGCAACGGCCGACTCGAACAGGGCGACCGCCTGGTCCAGCGCCTCGGGCGCGGGCTCGGGCAGCTCGACGCGCAGCATCACGCGGTTGCGGTTGGTCATCAGCACGAACGGCCGCTCCTCGGCGAGCAGGCGGCCCAGCGCCTGTTCGAGCCGCACTGCCAGCAGCCCCTCGATCCAGCGCGACAGCGCGGGCAGCGACGCACCGACGGCGCCGAGCCGTGCGTGCAGCGCCGGCATGGCGCGCAGCGACAGCTTGGGGAACATCACCAGCCAGCGCATTTCCTCCGGCGTCGAGGAGTCGATGTGGGTCTGCAGCTGGTCGGTGTAGCGCTCGAAGGTCTCGCCCTCGAGCCACTTCATCAGCTCGCGCGAAGCGACCAGCAACTGCAGCTGGTGCGGCAGGGTGAGGTCCATGCGCAGGCGCAGTTCCTTCCCGACCAGATAGTCGCGCTGCGACGGCCCCCACTCGAGCCGCCACGGCCGCTCCTCGTAGCGGCCTTCGACGACGAAGCCCGCGCCGTCGCGCGCCGGACGGAAGCCGCGCCCCGACGCGCTCGCCCAGTGCTCGACCCCCGGCCAGGCGGGCGGCACTTGGCCATCGCGGCGCAACAGGCGCTTCAGGGTGTCAAGCATGAACGTCGGCGATGCAATAGAGTCGGCGCACCTCGATCGAGCCCGTGGGGCGGGAAACGCGAACCATGACGATTCAAGTGTATTCGTGGGCCACGCCCAACGGCCACAAGGTACACATCATGCTTGAGGAGTGCGCCCTGCCGTACCGGGTCCATCCGGTGGATATCGGCGCCGGCGACCAGTTCACTGAGGAATTTCTCGCAATCAGCCCGAACAACAAGATTCCGGCCATCGTCGACCCCGAAGGGCCCGACGGCCGGCCGATCTCGCTGTTCGAGTCCGGCGCGATCCTGCTTTACCTGGCAGGCAAGACCGGCCGCTTCCTGCCCGCCGACGTGCGTGGCAAGTACGAGGCGCTGCAGTGGCTGATGTTCCAGATGGGCAGCGTCGGGCCGATGCTCGGCCAGGCCCACCACTTCCGCATCTACGCACCGGAGAAGATCGCCTACGCGATCGACCGCTACACCAATGAGGCACGCCGGCTGTACGCGGTGATGGACAAGCGGCTGGCCAACAGCCGCTACATCGGCGGCGCCGAGTACGGCATCGCCGACATCGCCATCTTCCCCTGGCTGCGCTCGTGGAAGAACCAGGGCATCGACTGGGCGGACTACCCGTGCCTCAAGGGCTGGTTCGACGAGGTCGCGGCACGGCCCGCGGTGCAGCGCGGCGTCGAGGTGCTGGCGCAAGCGCGCCGGCCGCTGGTCGACGAGCGTGCGCGTGCGGTACTGTTCGGTGCCGAGCAGTACCGCCGGCACTGAGCGGGCGACTACCCATCGGGGCTATCGCCCATCCCCCATCGCGGTAATAGACGCTGCGGCGGCCATCCGCGCTAATGGCCTCGCGGGCCGTGCACCAAGCAACAGGAGCTGCGCATGCAATTCGACAAGGAATTCGACGCCTCGGGGCTCGCCTGCCCGATGCCCATCGTGAAGACGAAGAAGTCGCTCGCCGACATGGCCAGCGGCCAGGTGCTGCGCGTGGTGGCGACCGACCCGGGCTCGGTTTGCGACATGCAGGCTTTCGCCGAGCAGACCGGTCACCAATTGCTGCTGTCGACGAAGGAGGACAGCAAGTTCGTCTTCCTGCTGAAGAAGGCCTGACATGCCCGCCAAGAAGATGGCGATCATCGCCACCAAGGGAACGCTCGACATGGCGTACCCGCCGCTGATCCTGGCCTCGACGGCGGCCGCGCTCGGCTGGGACGTGCAGGTGTTCTTCACCTTCTATGGCCTGCAGCTGCTGCGCAAGGACCTCGACGGCATCCACATCAGCCCGCTCGCCAACCCGGCCATGCCGATGCCGATGCCGATGCCGGTGATGGTCGCCGCGCTGCCCGGCATGGAGGCGATGGCGACGAAGATGATGAAGTCGAAGATGAAGGCCAAGGGCGTGGCGTCGCTCACCGAACTGCGCACCGTCTGCCTCGAGTCCGACGTCAAGTTCATCGCCTGCCAGATGACGGTCGACCTCTTCGAGTTCGACAAGGGCGATTTCATCGACGGCATCGATTTCGGCGGGGCCGCGACCTTCCTCAAGTTCGCCGGCGAAACCGACGTCTGCCTGTTCATCTGAGTGGTTGCCGGCGCCCACCTCCCGGCGCTCGTGCTGTGGGGTGGCTTCGCGCTCGCCTTCGCGTTCGGCGCGGTCGCCCAGTACACCAACTTCTGCACCATGGGTGCGGTGTCCGACGTGGTCAACATGGGCCACTGGGGCCGCATGCGGATGTGGCTGCTCGCCATGGCGGTGGCCGTGCTCGGCACGACGGCGCTCGCCACTGCCGGGCTGGTCGACCTGTCGAGGACCATCTACCAGCGGCCGACCCTCCCCTGGGCCTCGCTGCTCGTCGGCGGCGCGCTGTTCGGCATCGGCATGACGCTGGCCGGCGGGTGCGCCAACAAGAACCTGGTGCGCGCCGGCGGCGGCAGCGTCCGCTCGCTGGTGGTGCTCTTCTTCCTGGCGATCTCGGCCTTCATGACGCTCAAGGGCCTGTTCGGCCAGTGGCGCGCCAGCGTGCTCGACCCGCTGGCGATCGACCTTGCCGCGCTCGGCTGGCACGACCAGAGCCTGCCGACCGCGCTGGCTCGGGCCGGCGGGTTGGCGCCGAAGGCCGCGCTGCCGGCCGCCGCCGGTGCGTTCGCGCTGGCGCTGCTGGCATTCGTCTTCAAGGACCGGCGCTTCCGGCGCAACGCCACGCAGGTGGCGGGCGGCGCGCTCATCGGGCTGCTGGTCGTCGCCGGCTGGTACCTCACCGGGCACCTGGGCTGGGGCGAGAACCCGGACACTCTCGAGACGATGAGCCTGGGCACGCAGTCGCACGCACCCGAGTCGATGAGCTTCGTCGGCCCCGCCGCCTACGCCCTCGAGCTGCTGCTGCTGTGGACCGACCGCTCGCTGCACCCGACCTTCGGCATCGCCCTGGTGGCCGGCGTGTTGCTCGGCTCGCTCGCCTGCGCCGTGCTCACGCGGCGCTTTCGCTGGGAAGGCTTCGCCTCGCTTGCCGACCTGCGCAATCAGCTCACGGGCGCGGTGCTGATGGGATTCGGCGGCGTCACCGCGCTGGGCTGCACTATCGGCCAGGGGCTGTCGGGCATCTCCACGCTGGCGCTCGGCTCTCTGCTGGCCACCGCCGGGATCGTCGGCGGCGCTTTCGCGACGCTGAAGCTGATCGACTGGCGCGAGCAGCGCGGCGGCCTCGGCGTCGCGGTCGCTGGCTGAAGAGTCAGCGGGGCTTCGGCCCGCGCCGCTGCGGCGACCACGCGGCGATCGCGTGCACCAGATCGTCCCACGGCAGCTCGGTCAGGCTGCCCCAGCGCTCGTGCGCGGCGGCGACCAGCCGGTGCACGTCGGCCGCTCCGGCGGGATCGACGGCGCGGCGCAGGCCGGTCAGCCCGCCGCAGTGCAGCTGCAGTGCCTTGGCGTGCATCAGCAGCGCCGGCTCGCGCGGCAGGCGCAGCGCGAAGGTCGCGCGCTCGCGCATCAGCGCGGCCAGGGTGGCGCAGTTGATGCGCGCGGTCGGCGAGCTGCACGACAGCGCGTCGCCCTCGCCCAGCGACTCGCGCCGCACCAGCTCGCACTCGGCGACGCGCAGCCGCAGCGCCTTGGCGAACACGCAGTCGCCGGCGAAGCAGCCGCAGCCGGATGTGCCGGCGGCCGGGGAAGCGTCCTCTGCCATCGCGCGCGGCCCCTTTCAGTCGTCGCCCGCCGGCCCTGGATCGCGGATCTGGCACAGCAGATCCTCGGCCTGCTCCTGGTTGTCGGCGAACATCACCTTGACCTTGCCCGGCGCGCCTGCCGGTTGCGCCGCGCGCAGCGCCTTGGCCTGCCGCGAGGCGTCGCCGAAGGCGGCGAACTCGGCCAGCTTCTCCAGCCGGGCGAACGGCAGCACGCGGAACACGTAGTACGGCATCGTGCCTCCTCAGACGTAGCGCCGGGCGGCCCGGCGCCGGCCCGGCACGGCCTTCTGGATCACCACCCCGCGCACCGCCTCGAGGCCGTCGATGGCTAGGTCGGGCCAGGCCGGATCGAGCGCGTGCAGGCACCAGCCTTCGCCGCAGCGGCGCAGCTGGCGGAAGATCCATTCGCCGTCGTGCCGCGCCAGCACGAAGGAGCCGTCACGGGCCAGGCCCTCGGGCTCGACGATCACGATGTCGCCCTCGACGAATTCGGGCGCCATGCTGTGGCCGAGCACGCGCAGGGCGAACGACTCGGCGCCGCTGCACTCGCTCATCCGAATGCCCGCACCAGGATCTGCGACTGCGGTACCCCGGCCGCGAGCAGGCCCGACTCCAGCGCCGCCACGAAAGGCTCGGGCCCGGCAACGTAGAAGTCGCATTCGATGTCGAACAGGTCGGCGCGCATCGCCTGCAGCACCTGCTGGGCGCCGCATGCCGCGTCGACGTCCATGAACAGCTCGTACTCGAACGGATCGAGCGCCTCGGACCAGGCGCGGCACTGGTTGACCATAAAGTGGCCGTCGCTGCGGGTGGTCAGCCAGAACAGCGACAGCGAGGGCGAGGCCTCGAGCGACAGCGCATGCTCTATCAGGCTCTTGACCGGCGCGAAGGCGAGGTCGCAGGCCGCGAACACCAGCGGGCGCTGTCCGTCGCCGAGCACGAAGTCGCCGTACGGACCCCACACCGTGACCTCGTCGCCGACGCGCAACGAGCCGTCGAACAGCGCCGCGGCGAAGGGATCGCCGGCGTCGCGGCCGATGAAGAAATGCAGGTTGCGGTCGTCGCAGGGGCAGCTCGCGACCGGCAGGCCGGCGTGAACGCCCGACTCGCCGCGCGCCAGCCCGAGCGTGACCGACTGGCCGGCGAGAAAGCGCAGGCGGCGCGTGCGCGGGGTCTGCAGGTGCAGCAGCCGCGTCTCGGGCGCCAGCTCGCGCACCGCGCGCACGCGCGCGACCAGCTGCTGTGCGGGGATGTCCTGAGGGCCGGCGGCCTCCAGCGTCTCGATCGTCAGTTCGGCGCTGCCCGCCGTGTGCGCGCACAGCAGCGTGTAGCCCTGCGCGCGCTCCGCCTCCGACAGCGGGTAGTCGGCCACCGTCACCTTCGCCACCTCGCCGGAGATGACGCGCGCCTTGCACATGCCGCAGGTGCCGTTGCCGCAGCCGTAGTTGAGCCGCAGCCCGGCGCGCAGTCCGGCCTGCAGCAGCGTGTCGTGGCCTTCGACCACGAACTCGTGGCCGCTCGGGCGCAGCGTCACCTGCGCGGAGACGATCTTCAGCGCGTCATCCATGACATCGAGCGCATCGGCCGGGCCGCCGGCCAGCACGCGGGCCAGCCCGTCGGCGAGCTCGCCGCGCAGCCGCGACAGCGACGGATCGCGCGAGCGCGCGACCAGTTCGCCGAGCCGGTCGCCCAGCTCGACCACCAGCGCGTGGTAGCGCTGCAGGTGGCGGCGCACCTCGGCCAGCTCCTCGCTCTGCCGGAACAGCCGTTGCGCAAGCACCTCCTGGCTGGGCAGCAGCCGTTCCCGCACGCGCCGGCCGAAGGCCTCGTCCTTCAGCCGCGAGACGCGCTCGAGCAGGCCGTAGTCCTGCAGCTCGGCCTGCGGATACAGCTGCAGCAGCGCCTCGGTGCTGACCAGCCCGTCGCTGATCGGCAGCTCGCCGGCCTGCACCCGCCGCTGCAGGGTGCCGCGCGGCACGCCGAGCAGCTGCGCGGCGCGCCACACCGTCAGCCATTGCGCCACGCCGCCTCCGCGTCGGGAATCCGGTCGAGGAAGCGCGCCCGGTACAGCAGCCGTGGCCGCGCCGGGTCGTCCTCGAACGCCGCACGGTCGTGCAGCACGTTGTTCGCGACGATGCCCATGCCGGCCTCCAGCCGCATCCGCAGCGCGCCGGCGGCGTCGTCGGCCAGCAGGCGCTGCAGGAAGTCGGCCGCCGCGCGCGTCGCCGCGTCGTCCTTCCACTCGATGCTGCGGGTGCGCGCCGTGTAGCGCATGTTGAGCGCCTCCTCGTCGTCGCGCCAGAACACCGGGCCGCCCTGCGCGGGACGGGCGACGCCGTCGTCGTCGAGGCGCGCCGGGATCGTCATCGCGTCGTCGGCCATCAGCGCGCGCAGCCACGCCGGGTCGGCATCGCGCAGCGCGATGTAGGCGCGCTCGTGGTCGAACAGCGCGTTCGCGCCGCCGCGCAGCGCCGGCCGCACGCAGTGCAGCACCATGGCGCGGATGCGCCGTTCGGCCGGGTGGTAGTAGCCGTCGGTGTGCCAGTGCAGTGCGCGCGTGGTGTACGGGATGAAGCCGCCGCGGCCGTCGCTGGCGTCCGACACGGCGATGCGCGAGATGCCGTCGTCGTCGGCCAGCCAGTTCGCGTCGAGCCGGTGCACGCCGAGCTGCGCGCCGACCCGGCGCGCGACCGCCGCGTCCTCGTGGCGCCGAGCGCTGCGGTAGACGGCGAAGTTGCAGGCGCCGATGCGGTCGAGCAGCGCGTCGCGCTCGGCGACGGTCAGCGCGGCGGCGTCGGCAACGTCGACGACCACGTCCTCGACGCGGCGCGGCGCGCGTGCCAACTTGGCGGCGCGCCAGCGCCGGTAGGCGGCGTCGTCGGCCAGGTCGAAGGGGTCGGCGCGCCGCGCCAGCACCTCGTTCACGTCAGTCACCGGTGAGGGCAGATCGGCGTGCCGGTCGCGCCTCGGTCGACAGCAGGTCGTCGAACGCACCGCGCAGCATGCCGACCGCCTCCGGCACCTCGGCGGCCATCAGCTGGTCGGTGACCCAGAGGCGGTCCTTCTCGGGCAGCACGGCGGCGACGCGCGATGCGAAGTAGCGCACGAAGCCGAAGTCGGGTGCGAAAACTGCCGCGCCCGGCTCGGTGCCGAACTCTGCGTAGTGCGCGGACAGCTCGTTGACGAGGTCGATGAAGCGGTCGCGGTGGCTGGGCTGGCCGTCGGGCGGCGGGCCGAGCAGGTCGGTTTGGTTCTCGTCGAGGTGGGCCGCCACGCGCAGCGCCAGCGCCGTTGTGAATTCGGCGCGCGCCGCGCCGTCCATCCGCTCCCATGCCATGCGGTCGGCGACCTGGACGAGGAACACCAGCACCTCGCGCAGGAAGTCGAAGTACGGCATGCCGACATCGATGTCGAACCGCGCGCCGCGCATGTGCGTCAGCAGCTGCCGCGCCAGCCGCCAGACGATGAATGCCATCGCGCCGGCGTTCTGCGCCGGACTCTTCGGAGTGCCGGCCTTGAACCAGTGGCTCCTGACGCGCATGCCCTAGTACCCGCCCTTGCCGTACGGCTGCGGCAGCCCGGCGACCTTGGCTCCCTGCTTGGCCGGGCCCATCGGGAACAGGTCGTACAGCACCTTGCTGTCGATGTGCGGATGGCGCTGCGCCAGGTCCTTCAGCATGACGCGGAAGTTCGGCGTGTGGCCGTGCTCGCGGTACTGCTCGCGCAGGTAGGCGACGACCTCGAGGTGCGCGTCGCTCAGCGCGATGCCCTCGGCCGCGGCGATGACGCGCACCACCTCGTCGCCGTAGTCGGGCTCCAGCAGGTAGCCCTGGTCGTCGGTGGCGAGTTCGCGGCCGTTCACCTGGTACGTCATGCCTGCCTCACGATCGGTCAGCCGCCCACGGCGGCGGCGCTGCGGTGGGCGACGAACAGCCCGCAGCCGAGCAGCCGGCCGTCGCCCAGCCCCTGCTCGAGCAGACGCAGCGAGTCGGCAGCGGCCAGCTCGTAGAGCATCAGGCTGTACCCGTCGAGGCCGCCGTCGTCGGCCTGGCCGCGCTGCCCGCACACGCGCCGGCAGGCGATGTCGAGCGCGCGCAGCTGGGCGTCGACAGCGTCGAGAAAGGCGGCCTCGTCGGCCCCGTCGGCGGCCAGCACGCGTTCGGCGTACAGCGCGTTGTGCGGCAGCAGCTCGCGCCGCGACGGCGGCCCCAGGCGCAGTCGGTGGCCGGCGACGTTCAGGTCGCGGCCGGCCAGCGACCCGACCTCGTCG
>JBLMVT010000210.1:0-3489 GCA_050256835.1 Betaproteobacteria bacterium
CTGCGCCGCGATGGCGCGCAGCTCGGCCAGCGCTTGGGCCTCGCCGGCCGGTGCGGGCAGCGCCATCGGCCGCTCGCGCGCGATCGAGCGCGGCACCACCGCGTCGATCAGCGCGCGGCGCGTCAGCGGCGGGGCCCCGGCGCCGCCGATCGCCTCGAGCATGCGGCGCTCGTCGTCCGCGCTCGGTCCGATGTGGCGGGCGCGGAACTCGGCGGCGTTCTCGAGTTCGGCGAGCGGCTTGAGGGCTGACATCAGCATCGCGTCCTCGTGGGTCAGAGCGTCTTCAGCAGGGCGTCGTACGACGGCGCGTCCATCAGCTGGTCGAACTCGGACATGTCGCTGACGCGCACCGTGAAGAACCAGCCGTCGCCCATCGGGTCGCTGTTGGCCAGCGACGGGTCGGCGCGCAGCTTCTCGTTGACCTCGACGATCTCGCCCGAGACCGGCATGTAGACGTCGGCCGCGGCCTTCACGGACTCGACCACGCCGGCAACGTCGCCCTTCCTGAAATGCGTGCCGACGGCCGGCAGGTCGACGAACACGATGTCGCCGAGCGCATCCTGAGCATGCAGGGTGATGCCGACGACGGCGGCCTCGTGGTCCTCGATGTTGATCCACTCGTGGTCGTTCGTGAACTTGGTCGTCATGGGGGTCGTTCCTGGTTTGCTGGAATCCGTTCGCCCTGAGCCTGGTCGACGGGCGCGCGCGAAGGAAGGGCCTCGACCGGCTCAGCCCGGGCGGGATCGGTCGCCTCAGCCGCGGTGGTAGCGGTGCGGTACGAAGGGCATCGGACAAATGCGCATCGGGTACGGCTTGCCGCGCACCTCGGCCTGCACCTCGTGGTTGAGCGCGGTGTGGTTGTTGGCGAGGTAGGCCATGGCGATCGGCTTGTTCACCGTCGGCGCCAGCGTGCCGCTGGTGACGCGACCGAGCTTGCGTCCGCGCCCGTCGGTCAGCGTCGTGCCCTCGCGCACCGGCACGCGCTCCAGGCCGACCAGCCCGACGCGCTTGTTGGTGACGCCGGTGGCGAGCTGGCCGTCGATGTGGCTGGCACCCGGATAGCCGCCGGCACGCGCCCCGCCGGCGCGGCGCACCTTGGCGATGGCCCAGGTCAGCGCCGCCTCGACCGGTGTCGTGTGCTCGTCGATGTCGTGGCCGTACAGGCACAGCCCGGCCTCGAGGCGCAGCGTGTCGCGCGCCCCCAGCCCTGCGGGCCTGACCTCGGGCTGCTCGAGCAGCTTGCGCGCCAGCGCCACCGCGTCGTCGGCGGGCACCGAGATCTCGAAGCCGTCCTCGCCGGTGTAGCCCGAGCGGGTGACGAAGCAGCCGGCGCTACCGGCGATGTCGAACCAGCCACCGCTCATGAACACCAGCGAGCCGATGCCGGGAGCGAGCCGGCCGAGTGCCGCCGCCGCCTTCGGCCCCTGCAGCGCGAGCAGTGCACGCTCGGGCAGGGCGGCGACGCCGCAGCGGTGCGCGATGTTCGTCATCAGGTGGGTCAGGTCGTGCGACTTGCGCGCCGCGTTGACGACCATGAACAGCTCGCTCGCGCCGCCGTCCGCGGCCGGCCGGCGCGTGACCATGAAGTCGTCGAGGATGCCGCCGCTGCTGCTGGTGAAGTAGGTGTAGCGCTGACGGCCCTCGGCCAGCCCGACGATGTCCGCCGGCGCCAGCGACTCGAGCGCGCGGTCGGCGTCGGCGCCGACGAGCCGCAGCTGGCCCATGTGCGAGACGTCGAACAACGCCGCCGCGCTGCGGCACTGCTTGTGCTCGGCGATGATGCCGCCCGGGTAGTTGACCGGCATGTCGTAGCCGGCGAAGGGCACCATCTTGGCGCCCAGCTCGAGGTGCAGCGCGTGCAGCGGCGTTCGGAGCAGGTCGCCTTCGTTCAGCGGTTCGAGGATCATCGCGGACCTTTCGAGGGCAAATCGCCGGCCGCGTCGCCGCCGCCGTGCCCTCGCTGTCCGCTTTACCTGAGAGATTCGGCGCCGCCGCGCCGCCGCATCGGCGGTCTCCGATGCGCCGGCCGTCGTGCCTTGCCCCTTCGGTGGGCCGCCGCCGCGGCAGCCTCTCTCCAGTGAGGTCGCTCGCCAGTCCTTTTGCCTGAGCGTTCGAGACCCATCGGCCTCTGCGCCTTCGGCGGCTCGCCGGACCGGCTCGGTCCGGCGGGCTCTCTCCTGGCCGCGGTCAGTGTAGCGCAGCGTTTCGAGGCCGGACCGTGCATGCCCCTGCGCGCCGCGCTTGCATGGCTCACATGGAATCGATGCGGCCGAACGTGCCGTGGGTCTCGTCGGCCGGACCGGCCGCGTAGAACAGGCTGCGGGTGGCCAGGTCGTTGATCCCGTTGCCGAAGGCGATGCCCCACAGGCCGTCGATCACGATCGGGTTGCCGCTCGCGTCGCCGAGCGTGCCGAGCAGCGCGCCGGTGTTCGCGTCGAAGGCGTTGATGCGGCCGTCGCCGAAGTTGCCGACCAGCAGCGCGCCGCCGAACTTGCCGAAGTCGGCCGGGGCCAGCGCGATCCCCCACGGCGCGTTCAGCACGCCGCCATCGGAGACCAGCCGCCTGACGAGCGCGCCGGCGCTGTCGTACAGGTCGAGCACGCCGAGTCCGGCGGCGCGCTTCTCGTGCGTCACCGGGTCGGGGATCGCGTAGGCGACGACGATGCGGTCGCCGCCGATGGCCTGGATGCCGAACGGCGCGTAGCCGGCGGGCAGGCCGGGGTCGGTGAAGGCGCCGGCCATTCTCACCGGCACGAAGCCGGCGTCGAACACGTCGACGCGTCCGTTCGCGAAGTTGGCCGCGTAGAGGAAGCGCGCCGTGCCCTGCGCGGCCAGCGCGAGCCCGGTGTAGACGCTGCCGTTCGCCGCGTTGTCGACCTTGGTGACGGCGTCCGTCAGGCTGACGCCCGGCGACCAGGCGGCGATCGTGCCGCCCAGCGTGGCGAAGACGAACTCGGCGCCGCCGAAGTCGCCGGCCGAGCCGTTGAAGACGATCCCCGTCGGCCCCTGCGGCCCGGCGCCGGAGCCGGGCGGGATCGTCACCGGAGGCGACTGCGGGACGCCGAAGCCGTCGTAGAAGGTCGACTTCGACGTCGCCTGGTCGGCGACCCAGGCAAAGCCCGAAGGATTCATCGCCACGCCCCAGCCGTTGACGAGGTTGGGGTCGGCGTGGGTGCTCGTGTAGACCGCCGTCGCATCGGCGTCCAGCCGGACGGCGGCAAAGCCCTGGCCGGTCGACATGGGGACGCTGCTGCCGCCGCCGTAGCCGCCGCCGCCGCAGGCGGACAGGGCGAGGATCAGGGTCGCGGCGAACGGGCGAAGATGCAGTCGGGTCATGGTGTCGCTCCGGAAGATGCACGCGGTGGATTCCCGCCCGCGAGCCCGGCGTTCAATCGCTTCAGAAGAAGGCGGCGGCGGCCAGCACCAGCGTGCTGCGCCGGCCGCCCCAGGCAGCGGGATAGACGCCGCCGTGGCCGGCGCCGACCCACT